>PMXD01000159.1 GCA_003165895.1 Bacteroidota bacterium
TTTGGCGCCTGAGTAGTTACTAATAAATAAAATATTAAAAATAAATTGTTAAAAATCAGTTATTGAAAAAACTGATAGAAATATTTGGATAAAATAAAAATGCTACGCAACTTTATGCAAAATACGAACCCGCTATGAAAAAACTATTCATTCTTCCGTGCATATTGTTTTCACTGTTTGTAACCACTGCCGCAGCACAGGGCGCCAATACGCCTAAAAACACACTGGCGGCAAACAAAAACCATCCGGCATTATCCTCCGGCCCGGTAAAGCCCATGATGGCAAAAAAAGAACCCAGAAGTATTAAAATGAATTCTAACGGAATGCCGCCGGTAAAACCTGCCAAAAAGTAATCGCCAGCCAGATATAGGCAAATATTAAGCGATTGCTCCGTGCTAAAAATGCAGCGTAACAATCAACCCCGCCGCAGCTGAGTTATAATTTGGGCTGGTTAAAAGCGTCGGTGTCCAGCTAACACTTAAATCATCTTTCATATTCCAGCCCATTAAATGCGCGTCAACGGTTGCATCAATTACATTCAGCATATAAAACACACCACAACCAATGGCCGCTATATCCAGGTATTTTTTGTAATAAGCCTGGTAAGTTTGCACCGTAGCCGGGTCGCTTACACCGTTAAAAGAAGCATTGGGGTTAGGCACCAAAGCCTTCTGGGCCCTGTCAACAGCCCGGTATCCGTTAAAGTTAAACGCGGTATAATAAAGTGCGTAGGCACAACCACCTAAGCCCGCATAAATAATGGGTATTTTCCAATACTTTTTATTGTAAGCCTGCCCCAGCCCCGGCAGCACCGCCGATAAATAAGCCGCCTTCCGCGCACTGTGCAACGGCATTTTTTTTGCCTTTGCAGCATTTGCCGAATCAGTTGAACTGCTATCCATAGCTGTAATAGACTGGGTAACGGTATCCTTTTTTACCAAACCATTATTGGTAATATCTCTTTGGTAAATACCGGTATCAGAATGGGTAAGCGTGGTAGTGCCCTCAGGTTCCTGCGCATAAACCTGTTTGCAGGTGGTAGTAAGTAAAACAATAGTAAATAAGCCGGCAAGAGTAATTCTGCGCCTTAGCATATAAAAAAGGGCTATGTATTCAGGACCTTTGCCCATGTTATTCAATCTAATGTCTTAGTAGCTATTGAAAATTAAAGAAAAGAAATACATNNAAATAGCTTCTTAATGCCCTTTGCTGCTACCGGGTTATTGATTCAAACAATCTTTCCAGGTCGTCGTCATTATAAAATTTAATAACTATCTCTCCTTTGCCATCCGTAGTCCTGCTTATATGCACCTTGGTGCTAAGCGCCGAGGTAAGCTGGTCCTGCATTTTCTTCACCGTAAACGGCAATGCGTTCGTATTATTGGCAACAGCTGCATTCTTTTTAGGCTTCTTTGCTTCAAAGCTGCGCACCAGTTCCTCTACCTGCCTTACACTAAGGCCCTTTTGAATCGTTTCCTTGTAAGCAGCCAGTAGAGACCCCACATCATCTAACGATAGCAGGGCTTTGGCATGGCCCATGGTAATTTTATTATCGCGCAAACCAGCCTGAAGGTCGGGCGGTAATTTAAGCAGGCGTATAAAGTTGGTTACCGTGCTTCTGTTTTTCCCTAAACGCACTGCCAGTTCTTCCTGGGTAAGTTCACATTCATCCTGCAGGCGTTTGTAGTTAATGGCAATTTCAAGCGGGTTCAGGTCTTCCCGCTGAATATTCTCTATCAGCGCTATTTCAATACTCTCCTGGTCGCTGGCAGCGCGGGCAAATGCCGGCACTTCCTTTTTCCCGGCCAGCTTAGACGCCCTCAGCCTTCTTTCGCCTGCAATTAACTGGTACTTATTATTCTCAATTTTTCGTACGGTAATAGGCTGTATAACCCCGTGTATCTTAATCGAATCAGCAAGCTCATTCAGGCTCTCTTCCTCAAAAGAAGTTCGCGGTTGAAAAGGGTTTACCTCTATCTGGTCTAAAGGAATATTCATTACCACAGTGCCTGTTGGTGCTGCAACAGTGCCAATGCCCTGGTGCCTTTCGCGTACAGGGGTAGTAGTGGTATCATTGGCTTCAAGCAAAGCGCCAAGGCCGCGCCCTAAAACAGACTTCTTCTTTTCGTTCATATTCCCGGTNNGGGTCGTCTTCTACCAAATTAAATTCCTTGTCTCCGTCAGGTATGTTGGTGGCATTATTTCGTTGTAACATTTCGCGCACCAGGTTCAGGTAATTAATGCTGCCCTTGCTTTCGGCGTCATACATAATAGCAGGCTTACCAAAGCTCGGCGCTTCTCCCAACCGGGTATTGCGGTGTATAATAGTATCGTACACTATATTCTGAAAGTGCCTCTTTATTTCGTCCACCACCTGGTTGGCCAACCTCAAACGCGGGTCGAACATGGTTAACACTATGCCTTCAATTTCCAGCTTCGTATTTAACCGGGTTTGAACAATCTTAATAGTGTTCAACAACTTACCCAACCCTTCTAAAGCAAAGTATTCGCATTGCACAGGTATTAACACCGAATCAGCCGCAGTAAGGGCATTAACAGTAATAAGCCCTAACGATGGTGAGCAGTCAACAATAATAAAGTCGTAGTCAGGCCTTATTTCATCCAGCAACTGGCGCATAATTTTTTCGCGGTTTGGCTGGTTTATCAGTTCAATCTCAGCACCCACCAGGTCAAGGTGAGAGGGTAACAGAAACAAATTAGGCGTTTCAGTTTCAAGGATAATGTCCTTTATTTTCACCTCATTCAGCAAACACTCGTACAAACTCGTTTTAATGGTTTTAGGGTCAAAACCAACACCCGAAGTAGCATTTGCCTGGGGGTCGGCATCTACCAAAAGGGTTTTATACTCCAATATGGCAAGGCTGGCTGCTATATTGATAGCCGAAGTGGTTTTACCAACGCCGCCTTTTTGATTGGCCAGCGTAATAATTTTTCCAATTCTCTGCTTCTCTTCAACTTTCTTTTTGGTCATCTGCATTATTTTCAAAAATCGTTACAATTCAATAGTTTGGCCAATAGCCGGTAATAAAAGTTCTTTGCCCTTATTTTTAAATTGCTGTACCGCCTCTGCGTGGTTAATTTTAATAAACCCAAAGGTATCATAATGCAGGCCAACTATGCTATCGCATTTTACAAAATCGCTGGCAATAATGGCATCTTCTACCCCCATGGTAAAGTTATCACCAATAGGCAACAAGGCAAAGTTCAGCCTGGGACAGGTCATGGGTATCAATTGCATATCCATGGTAAGCGCAGTATCGCCGGCATAATAAAAAGTGCCCTCTGCCCCTTCAATCACAAAACCACCGGGGTTACCTCCATAAGCCCCATCCGGCATACCACTCGAATGTACCGCATTTACAAACTTCACAGTGCCAAAGTCAAACCTCCATTTGCCCCCATGGTTCATAGGATGCGCATTTTTAACCCCTTTAGCCTGAAACCAGCTAACTATCTCATAATTAGAAACAATGGTAGCTCCGGTTCTTTGTGCAATTTCAAGGGCATCAGCCACATGGTCTTCATGCCCGTGCGATAACAGGATATAATCAGCCCCAATGCGGTTAACATCAATTTGCTTTGCAAGCTCATTGTATTTAATAAACGGGTCAAAAAGCAAGGTTTTTCCCCCAACAATTACACTAAAACAAGAGTGGCCGTAATAAGTAAGTTTCATCGTTTTTATGGTCGTTCAAAGGTAGAACATACGTGGAACATTCCATTCCCGTAATTCTCCACGTATAAACAGAATTGTTGTTTAAACGTATGTTGATAACCGCTTTTTACTGTTGAAACAGTGTGGGTATAAAATAAGAAAGTCCGCCAAAAGGCGGACTTTCCGGTATAAGGTTGAGCAATGATTACTTAGTGATAACCAGTTTCTTAGTAGCTATTTTGCTGCCGGTTTGAATCTTCACTAAATAAGTTCCACCGCTAAGATCGTTTAAATCCATGTTCTTGTTGAAAACAGCCGCTACATCTGTAGAAGTATAAGATTTTACAGTCTGTCCTAAGATATTGTAAACCATGATATTGATATTATCATCGGCACCGTTAACTGTAATGGTAATATTTCCATTGCTTGGATTTGGTAAAACGCTTACGTTGTTTTCAAAAGCAACATTCTGAATTCCTGTGCAAATAGAAGTTACTGTAACTGTTTGAGTGGTACTGAAAGTACAACCACCACTATCCAAAGTTAAAGTTACAGGGAAAGTACCTGCAGATGGATAGTCATAAGTTGGGTTGACTGCAACCAGTGCAGAACCGCCATCGCCAAATGTCCATTTAGAGGTATAACCTGTCAAATCAGATGAGTTATTTACAAAATGTGCTCCTGCACCAATGCAAAGTGAATCAGGTGCAGTAAACGATGGGTTTACGTTTGCTCCATTTGGATACATTACCGTTGCCTGTGCCGTAGCACTACAGTTTAAAGGGTTAGTAACTGTTACGCTGTAAACCCCGGGTGTTGTAGTACTGATGTTATTGGTGGTTTGGCCTGAACTCCAGGTGTATATAGCACCTGCCAAATCACCTGTTGCTGCTGGTGTAATGGTATGGTATGCGCTGTTATTGCAAGGCAATAGAACTGTGTCTGTAGCAAAGTTTAACCCTAAACTACTTGTTATAGTAACATAAGGTATCATTTCCCAGTTTTGAACATACACAAAAGAGCAGTTTATACCAATTCCATAACTGGTAAGATTATAATATTCAGCATTAGAAACTTCACTAACCCCAGCAGTAGTTGGCGTTAATGAATCAATTTCTCCATAAAAACTGCTTCCCGGATTGTTTCCAATAGCAGCAGTTCCGATAAACGGAGATGGATAAGCAGGAGAAGTGAAAGTTTGACCTTGAATTACTACCTGCTGGCACGAGTCAGCATAGCTGTATGACAGAATACAATGAGAAGATGTATCGGCACGGTAGTACTCCATCCTGACAGCAAAACCTTGTCCCTGGGCAAATTGTCTTCCAACCTGTATAGAAGCATAATGTAATTCCTGAGGGCCTACAAAAAATGGGGCTAAACCGGCATAACCTATAAAGCTGATAGAGGTATCCAGTGTAGCTGAAACACTGCCGTGAGTAATAGTGTATATTTTGAAAACCACGCTATCATTAGCCATTATGTTGTGTGATGATACGGTATCACCATAAATACCAATAAACAGGCCCATTGAATCAAAACTGATAGAACTACCGGCAAGGCTCATGGAATATAAACTGGTATTGGTAAAGCTTGAAAAAGCAAGCGTATCGAAAGCAGCCGTTGCATAACTGACATATTGCTGATCCGCACTATGAATGTTAATATCCGAATCGCGGGAGGTTATTTCGTCAGCGGCAATTGAAGTAGGATTAGTACTGTTCCAGCTTCCATTATATGATATTTGCAACTGACCTGCTACTATTTCATTATAGGTGCTGTAATCCAAAGCATCCACAGTATCGCAACCCATTGAGCTACGTTGTACCGAAGAGCCTGTATGCTGGATTCCGGGCAGTCGAGACGAGTTTGGGTCAATTGTATAAAACTTCACTGGCCTTGGTAATGCAGATTGCTGCGAAAAGCCTAGTACAGTGAACGAAATGAATAATAGCGTAAATAAATTTTTCATGGCTATCTAAGGACTGTTTAAAGGTTAAGAAAAGTTATCAGTACAGTAACGTTTTGTTTATTAGGAAGGCAAAAGAAACTAAAAAACACTTAGTTTCAAAGGAAACCGGCATTTAATCGGTAAATCAGCTTTTTGTCAAGGGAAATATGACATTACAGTGACAAAACACCCTATCAGCATTGTTTAAAAAGCCCTTCGACACAATATTACAACTCATCACCTTTATAATAGCAGCTTCGGCACCTCGGCTCATAAATATCCTTTTCACCCAATAATATGCGGCCTTTTTCATGGCCAATCCGGTACGAAAAATGGGCTATATCCCCGCATTTCATGCAAATGGCGTGCACTTTGGTAATATAATCGGCTATGCTTAATAATGCTGGCATCGGGCCAAAGGGGCTGCCTTCAAAATCCATATCAAGCCCGGCAATAATAACCCTGATTCCCTTTTTAGCCAGCTTTTCGCAGGTTTCGGGCAATGCCGCATCCATAAATTGCGCTTCATCAATACCCACCACCTCAATACCTTCAGATAAAAGCAGCAAACTTCCCGAGTGCTCTATCGGCGTTGAATGAATAGAGTTGGCATCATGCGAAACCACCTTTATCTCATCATATCTTACATCAATGGCAGGCTTAAATATCTCCACTTTTCTGTTGGCTATCTGGGCACGCTTCATCCTGCGTATCAACTCCTCGGTTTTTCCCGAAAACATTGAGCCACAGATAACCTCTATCCATCCGTTTCTTTCCTTTCCGCTTCTGGGTTCTATAAACATGCTGCTGTTTTAAAAACTACTTCCTGCCACAAACCTGCCTGCCGGTAGGCGGGGGCACTAAGAACACTAAGTTTTTCAAGGAAAAAAACATCCTGGCATTTTATGTTTTGTATAACTCTTAACATCTCTCTTTGTGCCTTAGAAGCTATTAAAAAATTAAAGAAAAAAAATACATGTTAACACAAAGCACGCAAAGTTCAATATAAAGAGCCCCAAAAATATACTCTTTGTGGCCTTTGNNAATTGCATTTGGATTTAATTTTAAACAACTTCTTAGTGGCACATTTATCTATTTTCTTTAATGCAAAATGTATTAAACCGCTCAAATTTGCGTTTATTCAATAATACCTGTGTAAAACTCCAAATCGGGTTGCCCATTTTTTACCCTAGGTTTGTTTAAAATCATATTGCATGAAAGCGTCAAAAATATCTGATTTGCTCGGTAAAATTAACAGAGCTATTGAAAATCCTGCATTTCCCCTTGTTTCTAAAATTGAACTGGACTTGCTTAAACAACATGTCAGGGATTTTTACGAAGAAATTGAAACCGTAACAGATGCCACTTCTTCACTTCAGCCTGTAATAACTGAAACAACCAAAAAACAAACAGAACCCGATTCTGCTTTTACAACAAAAAGGCCCACCATTCATGCTAATGATGGCATGCTTTTAAACGAGCAACCGGTTGTTACCAAAACCACTGAACCGGTAAAACAGGAAATAATAATTACAGCAAAAGAAACCCCGGTTATTGATACCCCTGAAGTAAAGGCGCCAAAAACAATTCCTGCAGTCGCTTCAAGCATTAATGAAAGCATTAAATCAGGTGGCTCGTTAAACGAAAAACTAAAAGCCACATCTGCGGTAGAAATGCACAAAAAACTTGCTTCAAAACCCTTAAAGGAGCTAATAGACCTGAACAAACGTTTTGTTTTGCTCAGCGAACTTTTCAAAGGCAATACCGACGCATACACCTCAGCAATCGCCCACATCGACACCCTGCCCGACTATGAATCGGCGCAATCTTTCATCAGCACACAATTAGTATCAAACTTCTATTGGGACGAAACCAAACAATCTACCCGCATGTTCACCAAACTGGTAAAGATGAAGTTTGGGATTGAATAGCATTATATTCAGATTTCCGGAGTCTGAAGACAATATCAACAGACTGAAACCCGACTCCGGAGGAGTCAAATATTTATAGAAACAAATCAGTTGCGAATATACGACCCCAGAGGGGTCGAACCTCTACAGCCCTCAACCATCCAACCCCGCATAAACAGGCTTGGTTGCCATGGCCAAAACCAGATTTTCTTCTTTCGAATAATGAACTTCGATTTCGTTAAGTATCCCAAAAATTTCTTGCAAATTTTCAGAAATAACAAGGCGCGAGCGAAATGGTTTTATATGCGGTAAGCCCGCAAAATACGGGGCATAATGCCTGCGCATTTCAAGTATGCCAAGCTTCTCCCTTTTCCAAACTATACTGCTTTGCAGGTGCTCGCGGCAGGCATCCAGTTTTTCAGCTAAAGTAGCCGGTGCCAGGTGTTCACCGGTATTCATAAAATGCCTTACCTCGCGGAAAATAAAAGGGTTTCCTATAGATGCGCGGCCAATCATTACGCCGTCTGCTCCATATTTTTCAATAATCTCAACCGCATATTCAGGGGTAGTAACGTCACCGTTACCAAACACGGGTATTTTAAGCCTTGGGTTTTCTTTTACTTTAGTTAACCAGCTCCAGTTTGCCTTACCGGTGTACATCTGGTGCTTGGTGCGGCAGTGTATCGAAATAGCATGTATGCCAATATCCTGTAACCGTTCTGCCACCTCCACAATACGGATAGAATTATCATCCCAGCCCAAACGGGTCTTTACCGTTACCGGTAATTTGGTAGCCCTTACGATGGCCGCAGTCAGCGAAACCATTTTATCAATATCGCGCAAAATTCCCGAGCCTGCATTGCGGCAAACCACATTCTTAACCGGGCAACCGTAATTAATATCCAAAATCTCAGGCCCCGCGGCTTCCACCAGTTCAGCGCTCCGCATCATAGGGCCTTCTTCACCACCAAATATCTGTATACCCACCGGCCGCTCATCGTCATATACATCCAGCTTCTTGGTACTTTTCTCTGCATCCCGTATCAACCCATCCGAACTGATAAATTCAGTATACACCATATCGGCCCCATGCTTTTTGCACAAACGCCTGAACGGCGGATCACTCACATCCTCCATCGGCGCCAGCAAAAGCGGCTTATCCGGCAATTCTATATGTGCAATTTTTACCACTTGATACTTTGCCCAAAGGGCTTTCAAAATTTAAGTTTGCAAAGATAGCAAAAATGCAGCCCCCTCCGCCCCCGAAGGGGGAACTGGGTGTACGACAAATTCAGCAA
>PMXD01000332.1 GCA_003165895.1 Bacteroidota bacterium
TTTCTGCCTTGGTTTCCCCGTTTCGGGGACGGAAGGGGTGGAGACTTTGGCCGTAACCGCAAACCTAAGTTTTTCCGGTCATCTGTGAAGAAGGATTTAGGATGAGGAGGCTGTTTTAAATAAAAGTTGATTATCGTAAAATCTCCAGTTTACCGTAGTTCAGGTTTCCAGAGGTAACGTCTCTTAACTGGTAAGTATATAGGCCATCAGTCAGGTGGTTTAAAAGCACCGTGCTCTTTTCGCCGGCTATGGTTTGTTGTTCAACCATTTTGCCGTCCAGGCTGTAAATGGTAAGCATAAATTTGCCATCGGCCTGGTTGGTTTCAATAGTTAACTGGTTGCTGGCAGGGTTAGGGTAAATCCTGATAACCGCTGTGCTAATAGCATTGATGCCTGTGGTGTAGCTAACAGAATCGCAGCCGCTTGCGGTGCAATGGTTGGCATCGGAAACTGTAACACAGTAAGAGCCGGTTGCAATACCGGTAATAGTTGCCGTTGTAGCTCCGGTAGCCCATACATAACTAAACGAACCTGTTCCACCTGCGCCTAAAGCAGCATCAGAACCATCGGTGGCTGTAGCTGATGTGGAGCTCGTAGGAGTAGTTGAAACGCTTACTGCACTGGTAGGTTGCGTAACTGTAAAACTGGTATTTGCTGTGCAATTGTTCACATCGGTAACAGTTAAAGCATAACTTCCTGCGGCAAGAGCCGGGGCAGTACTGTCAGTTGAAACATTTGGCGCCCACGAATACACAAACGGCGCGCCCGCCCCACCTGTGGGAGTAACAACCACCGAGCCAGTTGAACCTCCAAAACATAAAACGCTGGTAACGGTAGCCGAAGTAAGTGAAATAGCGTTAGGCTGCGTTACAGATAAACCTGAAGTATCTGTGCATCCGTTATTATCTGTAATAACAAAAGTGTAGGCTCCTGCTGTCAACCCGCTACCGGTAAAAGCACCGCCGCTAAGCTGTGTTACAGCGTATGGCTCTGTGCCACCGCCTGGTGTAAGAGAAATGGCGCCGTTTGATCCTCCGTTGCAGGTTACATTAGTAACGGCATCTGTATAAGATAAAGCTGCTGGTTCGTTTACCGTAGCTGAAACTTCAAAGGAACAACTGTTGTTATCGGTAATGGTAAGTGTATAAGTTCCAGCAGCAATACCGGTAAGGCTGTCTGTAGTAGTTGTGTTGCTCCACAAATAGTGTATAGGTGCGGCACCGCCTGTTACAGTAACCGCTACTTTACCCGAATTGTTATTATGGCAGGTTAAGTTAGTAACAGTATCAGTAGCGCTTGGCCCGCCCGGTGTTGCCACAGTAGCTGCTGCCGATGTGGTACATCCGTGCGCATCGGTTACTGTTACATCATAACTGCCGGCTCCCAATCCTGTAATTGAACTGGCTGTACTCGAATTTGCCCACAAATAAGTATAAGGCGTATTACCCGCAGATGCAGCTACTGAAACCGTACCGGTATTAGAGCTACATGATGTAGTGCCGTTGGCTGGTGTAACGGTAAACGCCACATTGTTGGTTGCAACCGTTGACGCTGCCGTTGTAGAGCAACCATTGGCATCAGTTACGGTTACGCTGTAATTACCTGCATTAACGGCAGTAATTGAAGATGCCGTTGTGCTGTTAGTCCATGCATAAGTATAAGGAGAAGCCCCGGCTGAAGCAGCGGCAGCAACTGAACCTGTTGCTGTTACGCAAGAGGCAGCGGTAGGTGTAAGACTTAACGTAAATGGTACGTTGGCCGTTGATATAGCTGCACTACCCGAAGCGGTGCATCCGTTGGCATCAGTTGCCACAACCGAATATGTAGCCGGGGCCACCCCGGTTATACTTGCTGTAGTTGTACTGTTGGACCAGGCATAAGTATAAGGTGACTGTGCACCGCTGCCGGCAGCAATTGCACTCCCGTTATTTTGAGTGCAGGTTGCAGCAGTAGGAGTAGCGGTAACTGCCATATTGGTACAATTAACCAGCGAAAGCTCATCAACATAAGCAGTGGTACCAGATTGCGAGTGATTACCGGTGCCTGAAGAAATTATGATTTGAAAAGTATCAGGTACTGCCCCGCTTGTATAAGTAATTGGCAGGCTAAAATGGGTCCAGGCGGAAACCGCCGTTTCTGATATAAAATTTGCTGAGCCTATAGGTGTAGCATAGGTGGTTCCTGAAAAGAAATTGATGCTTACAACAAAGGTGTCTGAGCCTGAAGGGGCAAATTGGTACCAACCTTCAAATTTGGCAGGCCTGTAATTAATAGGCGAACCATCGTATACAGCTTCGCTGCTTGAGTTAATCCAGCCGTTAGTTAAAGTTCCGGGGGCAATATTGCCTATAATGCTCTGGGTTTCAAGTTTAACAGCATAGTTTCCGCTATAAACATGTGCTCCTGTAGATTTGGTTACTTCTGAGGGCCCCAGGCCACCCAGGTAAGTAAAGGCGTTATCAGAAAACCACCCGGTAGGATTGCAATATGTCGGGCACGCCCAGGTTTCAAAACTATGATTAGGGATAGTGGTGGTATCCGTTTGAGAGTATGCAGTAAAAACAGAGGCAATCAGTAAGAACAGAAGCAGTGTTTTTGATTTTAATTTATTTTTCATATGTGTACAATTTTAGGGGTGCGGTTGCTGAAATCTATTTGACAATAACTAACGAATTGGTATAAGGCATACCCCCATTATCAATTATGCGGACAACGTAAACACCTGCACTAACACCGGTAACATCAAGGTTGTTTATCCCGGAGTTAAGGCTATAGCTCTTTACCTGTGTTCCATCAGCGCTGAATAGGTTAAGCACGTTAGCATGAACATTACTGTTATCAATACTAAACTGGTTATTGGCCGGGTTAGGGAAAACGCTGATTGTTTTGATTTCGGCTTCCTTAATGCCAGCACCAAAGTAATCATAGCTAATATCATCAATCCACAGTTTAGTATATTTTGTACCATGTGCAATGCTGGAGTTGAAAGTAATCTGGGCAGTATCAGGTATGGTACCTGAAGAATAAGTTATAGGACAGTAAAACTGAGTCCATGTACTGGCGCTATCCTTCCAGTTTAATGAGCCAGTACCAACTATTGAATCACCGCTTATCAGAGTTACAGATACCCCGGCTGTATCCGAGGCTGCCGGCAAATAAAGGTACCAACCTATTACCCCGCTAGGCCTTGAATGCATGGGTTCTCCTGAATAAACAGATTCATTGGCAATATTAATCTGGCCTGTAGTTAAAACACCGGGAACAGGGCCAAAGGCTGCGTAGTATTCGGTTTCAATAAGAGCAGAATATTTACCAGAATGAACTACTGTTGAATCCTGATAACAGGTGTAAAATCCTGCTGCTCCGGTAGCGGGGTTTGTACAACTCCAGTCATATGGGTCACTATAGGGGCCATCATTTATCCAGTTTTCAAAACCTGCATTGGCAATGGTATCCTGAGCCATAACAAAAGCACAGGCAAAAGCAAACAAAACAGTCAGGGTAAAATTTTTCATGCTTGAAGGGGTTTTTGTTAAAAAAATGTTGTGAGTAAACAAAAATAAAAGATAATGTACCATTTCAAAATAATTCTTTAGATTCGATTCCGCAACGATTAATAAACCAAACCAATTTTAGTTATGAAGCAATATGTACCCTCTCTACTATTGTTGCTTTTAGTCGGGCTTGTTCCCGGTGGCATTAAAGCGCAAAGTACTTATGACCAGGTCTTCTCTCTTATTCAAACCCACTGCGCAGGTTCAGCCTGCCATGATGGAACAGTGCCTACATTCAACATCAATGTAAGCGAAGATTCGTTTTATCATGAGATATTGAACCTTACCCCTGTTAATCCTGCGGCGGCGGCAAACTATAATAAAATCTTAGCCCCCGGCGATGTGCAGCATTGTTATCTGTTACGTAAAATAGCACATGGTATCAGTGATGGTTTAGCCCTTGGAACGGGTGAAGGAAATTATATGCCTCACAACCTGCCTGCACTTGCCAACAACGAAATTGAATTGGTTCGCCAGTGGATTATGTATGGTGCACCCGAAGATAGCGTTGTAGTTGATACCGGCATGATAAATACTTATTATCGTAATGGTGGGATTGCAGATGTTTATTCTCCGCATGATGCGCCGGCGGCTGGTACCGGTTTCCAGATTTATTATGGCCGTTTCTTCCTGAACGCGCACACCAGCGATACGGAAGTATTCTATAAAGTTGACCCGCACATTACTCAAAATATCGAATCTGCCAAGATTGATTTTATGATGCCGGCTGACGACCACCATTTTGTAATGTATCTGTTTCAGCCCGGGGGCGATGCGCAATATCCATGGGGTATCAGGCCACTGTCAGATGGCTCTATGGAATTTGATCAATATGGAATAGGTGCAGGCCCCGGCCTTTGGGATTTCACTTTACCTTCTAACACAGCATTCTTTTTCCAGGCGGGGCAGATGCTTGACATGGACCTGCACATTCAGAATCCAACCATCGACTCGATATATAGCTGCGATATGTATATCAACATTTATACGGAGCCGGCTAACACTACTCCTATTTATATGAAGACCGAGGCTTACATTAATCAAAGTATTGCCATACCATTGAATGACACGGTTAGCTTTAATGTATATGCGCAGGATTCAACCCGCACACAAAACTGGGATGTCTGGAAGTTGTATAGCCACACCCATAAATATGGTATTGCGTTTAATATATGGTCTCTTAACCAGGATGGAAGCACCGGACCTGAGATTTATGACGGTAATTACAGCTATGAGGACGGGTTTAATGTTGGCTACTACCGTTGGGGGCCGCACGTAACAGTTCGTACCTGGCCTAATGATTCACTGTTCTCCGTAAATCCATGGAGCGGTCTTATAGGTACTGCCACCTGGTATAACTACGGGGGCCCTGATACCGTTTGGTGGGGATTTTCCTCGGCTGATGAAATGCAGGTTATCTTCTTTATGTATGTTGATGGTGGCCCGTTGTCTCCAACAGGTATTAATACACCAGTTCAAAACAACATCACTACGGAAATATTCCCTAACCCGTCGTCAGACCAGTTTGTTGTTAAATACGGACTATCTCAACCTGCCACCGTACGTATAGATTTATTGGATATGCTGGGTAACAAAGTTACTGAACTTGTGAGGGAAGGCCAGCAGGGCAGCGGACAATACACACAAACATTCAATGCTTCAGAATATAAACTACAACCGGGTATTTACCTTGTTTCGTTTGATATAGGTGGCAAAACCCAAACTCAAAAACTGGTAGTTACCGAATAATTTATTTCTTTATTTATTAAAAGGCCCGGGTATTAAATATCCGGGCCTTTTAATTTTAACAGCTTACCTGTTTTTACAGTTGTATATTTTACGCTACTTACTTTATATTGCATTTGTCTTGGTGATAGATGTTTTAGTATTATAAAATTTTAATTTATGTTTAAACGGCTACTGTTTTTAACTCTTGGGTTTATTGTATTCACCGGGCTTAGGTCCCAGTCGCCTAAAAACAGGGTGCTTAGTATTCCGGTAACCCGCAATGGTCTTTTACTGCGCGAACCCTGGGTTGGCGGTATGAATGCTCCGCAGTTTTCAGTAGGCGACCTGAACAATGATGGCATAAAAGATTTGATGGTATTTGACCGTGCAGGCAATAAGGTACTTACTTATTTAAGCAATGGCGATGGTACTGATAGCATGTTTAAATATGCGCCACAATTTGAAGCCCTCTTTCCGCAAGACCTGCAACAATTTGCTTTACTGCGCGATTACAATAACGATGGCATACCCGATATTTTCACCTTTGCCAATGCGTATGCAGGGGCCCGGGTTTTTAAAGGAAGCATTCAATACGGCCTTTTACATTTTGACCTGGTTTGCTCGGTTATTCAATACACCGATTCGCCGTATACCTCTGTGGCATTTGTAAACAATGCCGATATCCCAGCATTTACCGATGTAAACCGCGATGGGTATATTGATATGCTGGCCTATGATGTGTTTGGCTCAAGCATAGGTTATTACCAGAACCTGGCCAATTTATACCCGGGAGACCCCAGTTATAATATCGACTCGTTTAAATTTACCCAGGTAACCAGTTGCTGGGGAAATTTCTCGCAAAACATTGGCTCAAATTCCATGAGCCTGAATGTTACCTGCAAGGGTGGCAACGGACAACCGGTTACACCACCCAACCTGCCCCGGCATGCCGGCAATAGTATCTACACCTTTGAAGACCCGACTTATCGTACCACCGACATTCTGAACGGCAACATAGGTTATAATAATTTGTTCTACGTTCAAAACTGCGGCGATTCATCATACGCAAATGCCTGCGCGCTTGATTCGCTTTGGCCTTTGTGCAGTGTGCCTATGACCATTCCATCCTACCCGGCTGCATTTGGTGTTGACGTAAATAACGATGGATTGGAAGATATACTTATTTCCCCCAATCAAACTACCGAGGAACAGGATGTAAACAACGTGATTTATTATAGAAATACCGGTAGCCTTTCCTGTCCTTATGAGATGGTAGAAGATTCGTTCCTGGTGCATAATATGCTTGATTTTGGAACAGAGTCTAAAGGGTTATTCTACGATTTTGATGGCGACGGATTAAAAGATATTATAGTAGGTAATTACGGCTATTTCCAGGCCTCGGCCCCCTATATTTCAAAACTGGCTTATTACAGAAATACTGGTTCGGCTACGCAGCCTGCATTTACCTATCAAACCGACGACATTGGGGGTGTTAGCCAGTATGGTTTGCAGGGCGTTGACCCTGCCTTTGGCGATATGAACGGAGATGGGAAACCCGACCTGATAATTGGCGATATAACCGGCAACCTTTCTTATTTTCAGAATACTTCTGCAACAGGCGGGTCGTCGTTTCCGAGTATGACGGCCTCACAGTATTTTAACCTCAATGTGGGTGCCAATGCTGCACCTTTTATCTACGATTTGAACGGCGATTCATTACCTGATTTGCTGGTGGGCCGGCAGGACGGCGGTGTTTCTTATTTCTGGAATTTCGGAACTAAAACAGCACCGCAATTCAGCATGGATTCAATGAATCTCTATTTAGGCAATATCAATGTAACGGTTTCCCCTAATTCAGTGGGATATGCCCAGCCTTATGTTTACGGCTCTGCAGGTCACCTTAAATTGTTTGTAGGTTCGCTGATAGGCTCGGTGTATGTATACGACGTTAACACCGATAATTTGCGCAGTGGTAACTTTAATCTGATTACCAGCAATTTTTTGCAACAATATGCCGGTGCCAAGTCTACCATTTCAATTGCTGATATTAATAATGATGGTGAACTGGAATACCTGGTTGGCAACGCACGCGGAGGCCTGGATATGTATTCAGATTCAGCCTGGGACCCCGGTACAAGCCTGGGCATTGCAGAAGTTGAGAAAAGCCCGGCCCAGCTTCGTATTTACCCGAATCCAGCAAAGGATTATTTTGTATGCTCAATGGTTAATGATGAATTTGTAAAACCACAGGTTGAGGTATTTAATGTGTTGGGCGAAAAAATGAATGTGGATGCAAATTTCCTTTCACCCCGTATAACCGTAAACAGCGCCAACCTCAGCAATGGCTTTTATATTGTTAGAGTTTTAGATTCCGGCAAGACTTATTTAGGCAAAGTATTATTGCAGCGATAGGACTATCATCAATATACGCTCTCAAATCCCCGCAAGCTGTTTAATCCGTTCCAGCCTCGCCGCTTCGTTTTTAAGAAGGTATTTATCGGTTGATAGCAGCTCATAAGCTTTTTCAAAATGGAAAGGATATTTAAGCGTATCATTCTTTAGCAAAAAAAGCTCTCCTAATTCCTCATGAACATAACCATCCGGTTTACCGGTAGTGGTTGATTCTTCAAACAGTCCCAGTTGTATTGTTAAGGCATCATCGTTCCTGTTCAGGGCCCTTAATGCGCGGCCCACACACCATTTGGCTATAAATATTTGAGGGGCTGTCTTTTTACCCTCTCTCCACTGTAACGAGCGGAGAAAAACGCTGAGGGCTTTTTCATATTCACCCGCATCAAAATAACTCCAACCTAAGTTATTATATAACGGCCCCAGCCAGCCTTTGGCCTCCTCGTTGTTCGATTCTTCTGTTTTAATCAGGGCTTGCTCTTGTATCCCTATTGCCTCATCGTGCGGTGCAACTATGGCCAGCATGTGCAACGCATCAATGTAATAATTATCTTCATTTAAATCCTTTGCAGTATATTCCGCAAGTTCAAATTGTGTCCTGGCTTCGGCCTTTTTTCCGGAAGAGTTAAAGGTCCTGCCTCTTTCTAAATGATAGCGCACTGTTGAAATGTCGGGTGTTGCGGGTAATTGCTTTTCAACGGCATCAAGTATCTCATGTGCTTCGTCAAATAATGCCCGCAAACTATTGGTGCGCGCAATTTGCGTTTGCAATTGTAAAATGTATTGCAGGCTTTTACCCGGGCTTTCGGCAAGGATTTCTTTAAACTTTATTTCAGTAGCTGCCGGGTCATTGTAATTCCAAAACTTATCAAAGTCTTCCATGCTGTTAATTTATGGGCCGCAAAATAATAATCATATCCAAAATGAACCATTATTATGGAGCTGTGTTTGCTTAATTAGCTTAACTTTCTATTGGACAATCCATGATAATAAGCAAAACTAAAATAACCCTGTATGGACGAAGTTTTGAACCAAAGCCTGGCATGTAAACTTACCTCAGCTGAACTGAGAAGCCGGAAAGACTCTGTAATTGCCGGATTGAAGAAAAAAATTACAAGCAGGATTGAAACCGAAAATGGTTTTAAATACAGATTTAACGGCGATGATAATACGATTGACCAGTTAATTACTTTTATTAAAACAGAGCGCCAGTGCTGCCCCTTCTTCATTTTTAATCTATCGGTAACCGATGCCCGGGGGCCCTTTGGCTGGAGGTAACCGGCGCACAAAATGTAAAGGAGTTTATTCGCTCCGAAACGGCCATGTAAGTTCCCTTTTTTATGGTCGGCTATGTATAATTTATTGCTCAAAAAGGGCTTTAAGTATCAGATACTTCTACGTTTTTACGAAAATGACGTTGCTGTTAATTAGTTATGTTTCAATAAGATAGAACTGCATGTTTATAATATGCGTTGTTAACCATAACAATCGGGATGTTTTTGGGTTATATAGAAGAGCAGATATTTTCTAACCAAATTCATTGCTATGAAACCATCGAAAATATTAACCGCATCGTTAACTGCAACTGCTATAATGACCTTGTTTATGCTTTTAGCGCAGTTTGTAGTTTTACCTACTATTGATACCGGCACTCTGTTAGGAACTCTGTTTGGCGGAAACCGGTATGCCGGATGGATAGTGCATTTTTTTATAGGTATTTTAATGGCCCTGCCTTATGTATTCTTCTTTAATAAATGGATACCCGCCGAAAATAAATATTTGCGCGGAACGCTTTATGGTATCCTGGTGTTTGTTTTTTCCGAGATAGTGTTCTTCGCCATAAATTTGCTGGGTTACTTTAATTCGTTCGACCTGAAAAATATGGCCATGATGGTAGTAGGAAATGCCGTAATATATATGATTTACGGAACCATACTGGGTGCGTTTTTTGAAAGGGCCGGCGCAGATGGTTTTGAAGAAGCTAAACACAACCCCACTACCAGCAGCAGAAGAGAACCGGTTAAAAGCAGGGTTTGATGTAATTGCAAATATCACTTACACCACCTAAGTGATTTTGCACATATTGCTTTGCCTGCAATGAAGCGGTCTTCATTAATTCAGTATTGTTTACAAACCCGGTAAGCACTGCCTTTAGCTGCTTGCTATCTGAAACCGGAAACGCTGCTGAAAGCTGGCGCAATTCTTTAGCCTCGGCCGACTTGGTGTAATTAGGCCCGAATACTACAGGCATGCCATAAACAGCAGGCTCTAACACATTGTGCACGCTGGCATTAAACCCTCCGCCCACGTAAGCAATATCTCCATAGTTGTAAATAGATGCAAGGTCGCCCATGGTATCTATTATCAGCACGCTTGTTTCTGCTGCGTTCGATGTGGTTAATTGCGATAACCTTGCGCTGTTAACCGCTAAATTTTTTTGGAGCGTTGCAATGTCAGCTTCATTCAGGTTATGGGGGGCAATAATGAATTTAAAGCCGGTTAAAACCTTTTCAGTTATTATCCACGTTAACATCTCCTCGTCTTTCTTCCAGGTGCTTCCTGCAACCAGCAGCTTATTTGTTCCTTTAAATTTCTCAATGGCCGGAAACGATTTAGGGCTTTGTGCTATCTGATATACCCGGTCGAAACGGGTATCGAAACTGACTTCCGATTGGATGGAAATGCTTTGAAGCAATTGCTGCGATTCTTTATTCTGTACAAATATTTTGCTGAAACAACTGAGCATGTTTCTAAAAAAAACACCGTACCAGGAAAAAAACACCTGCTCTTTTCTGAAGATGGCAGAGAAAAGAACTACCGGCACATTCCGGCTTTTCAGGCCGGTGAGGTAATGATACCAGAACTCATACTTTACAAAAAGCGCTAAATCGGGCTTTACGTGGTTAAGAAAATCATTGGCGTTTTTTGCCGTATCGGTTGGCAGGTATAAAACAATATCCGCGTATTTATAATTTTTCCGCACTTCATAGCCGGAAGGAGAGAAGAAGGTAAGGATAATAAAAGCCGACGGC
Organism: Bacteroidota bacterium; assembly: GCA_003165895.1. Classification (GTDB taxonomy): domain Bacteria; phylum Bacteroidota; class Bacteroidia; order Chitinophagales; family LD1; genus Bog-950. Next base: position 10,724 of record PMXD01000332.1, read on the forward strand.
GTTTCGCTTTTTATTTTTTCAATAACCGGCCGTGCCTGTTCAAACTCGCCTAAAGATGCACAGTGCACCCATATTCTTTTGCCAGTGTTAACCGGTAGTTCAACCGGCCCGCGGTTTCTTCTTCCATCTAACCATAACCTGGCTTTCGCACTAAAAAATGATGCTATAAGGATACCCACGCCATAAAGACGGATAGATAGATTGTATAAGAGAAGGCTTATAAATTGCATGAAGGAGTGGTGTAGTAAGAAGTTTTTACCCATTTTTCGCAAAGCGAAAAATGCAATATCCCCCTCTGGAGGGGGCGTAGGGGGAGGTGAGCCCTTTTATATAAAGGATAAAAGAATAATGAACGGTCTGCCTTTCCAAAAACGATTTTCAAAATCATAATAAATCAGCGTTCTATTGTATTTAATAGTAGAAAAATTCCTTCTCGCTGGTTTGAAGGAATACAGGTATTATCCACCCTATTTTAATACCCAAAAATAAATCAGTCCCCTTATCATTTAGCTTGCCCATCGTATAAAAATCATAGGGCCTCTCGTTGATGGTATAACTTAAATCGGCCTGAAAACCTCCATAGCAATTCAGGTATTTTCTTCGCCCCATATAAGTGCCACCTAAAAAAACGGAGCCTACCGGTCCTGCGCACATGCGGTCGTAACCCTTGCGGTATTCGGGGCTTAGCTGGGGTAGCTCCGCTGCTTTGACACTAACGGCAATGCGGTCTGATATGGCGCCAAACCCACCCATAAACAACAGGCCCGCATCCGGAAATTTTTCAACCAGCGGTATAATTTTGCCAAAAGTAAACTGAACATTAAAGCCATGCTCCTCCGGCTTTATGGAAGTAAGGTCATTGTATTGGGTTATAAACATCCCTGTGCTGGTAGCTATTTTGCTGAATACGTAATTCTGCTTGCTATCGCTGCCATAAATAAAACCACCGTTACCGCCTACCAGCCAGTTCTTTTTGGTTTTATATAACAGCTCGGCGCAAAAAAGATTATCAAAGCCAAAACGCTGGGCTACATGGCCAAACGGAAACTGTGCATCGTAATCAAAAGCTATTAATACGGCCGAACTGGCATCGAATTTCTTTTTTGGTTTTTTGTATTCGGGGTTTTCAGGTTGCGGGTTAGTTGCGGGTGGGTTTTTATCTTGCTGCGCATTCGTAAAACAAAAAATGCAAACCAGTATTGCCAGCAGCAAATATTTTTTGTTTTGTTTCGTTTGCATCATCGTATCTTACTATGTGGATACAAAAATATTATTTTAGCGCGCCTAAAAAAGTTAGCCTGTGAAAGAAATACGAATGGTGGATTTAAAGACCCAGTACCAACGGATAAAAACCGAGGTAGATGCGGCAATTTCAGAGGTGCTTGAATCAACTCAGTTTATAAAAGGCCCTGCTGTTAAAAAGTTTGAAGATAACTTTGCACGCTACTTAGGCACAAAGGATGTAATAAGCTGTGCCAATGGTACCGATGCCCTGCAAATTGCCATGATGGCCCTGGGCTATCAACCGGGCGATGAAGTAATCACAGCCAGCTTTACTTATGTAGCTACTGCCGAAGTAATTGCGCTGTTAAAACTGAAGCCGGTATTAGTTGAGGTCAATCCAGATACGTTTACTATTGACCCTGCGGCTATTGAAGCTGCAATAACACCCAAAACAAAGGCTATCGTGCCAGTGCACCTGTTTGGCCAGGCTGCCGATATGGAGGCTATTATGAAGATAGCCGCTAAACACGGTTTACACGTTATTGAAGATAACGCACAGGCAACCGGTGCTGATATTACATTAAGCAATGGGCGCAAGGTTAAGGCCGGCACTATTGGCACGGTGGGCACCACTTCTTTCTTCCCCTCAAAAAACCTGGGATGTTTTGGCGATGGGGGCGCGCTGTTTACCAATGATGACGCGCTGGCTAAAAAGATAAGGATAGTAAGTAACCACGGCCAAACGCAGCAATATGTGCACGATGAGATAGGCGTTAACTCGCGCCTTGATACCATACAGGCGGCCATATTGGATGTGAAACTGAAATACCTGGATGAATATGCCGCCAAACGCAGGGCCGTGGCCGATTTTTACGACAATGCATTTAAAGACATAAAGAACGTGCAAACCCCTGTGCGCGCGCCTTACTCTACGCATGTGTTTCATCAATATACCTTACTGTTGCACGAAACAAACAGAGAAGATGTGCGTAATAAGTTGAGCGAGCGGGGGATTCCGTCTATGATATACTACCCCATTCCGCTACATTTACAAAAAGCGTATAAAGACAGCCGTTACAAGGAAGGAGCTTTTCCTGTAACCGAGCATCTTTGCAAATCGGTAATATCCCTCCCTATTCATACCGAGTTTGAGCCTGAGCAGTTAGATTATATACAGGAAAATTTCAGAAAAATCGTCCAATCATAAATCACTAAAAACACACAGCAGTGAAAATAGCAGTAATAGGAACGGGATACGTTGGCCTGGTAACAGGCACATGCTTTGCAGAAACCGGTAACGATGTGGTTTGCGTTGATAACAACGAAGAAAAAGTAAAACAATTACGAGGCGGTAAAATTCCGATTTACGAACCGGAGCTTGATACCCTTTTCGACCGTAACACCCAGCAGGGGCGTTTAACCTTTACAACCAACCTGGAAGAAGGAATTGCAGGCGCAAAAATTATTTTCCTTGCCCTGCCTACCCCACCGGGCGAAGATGGCAGCGCCGACCTGAAATACATTTTGGGTGTGGCCGAAAAGCTGGGCCATATTTTAAAAGACTACACGGTAGTAATCAATAAAAGCACGGTTCCTGTAGGCACTGCCGACAAAGTGACGGCAGTGATTGCTAAAAACGCGAAAGTTCCGTTTGATGTGGTTTCGAACCCTGAGTTTTTACGTGAAGGTGTAGCCGTTGAGGATTTTATGAAACCTGAACGCGTGGTAATAGGCACCAAATCTGCCCGTGCCAAGAAGTTGCTGGAAGAATTGTACGAACCATTTGTTCGCCAGGGTAACCCAATCCTGTTTATGGACGAACGTAGTGCCGAGGTAACCAAATATGCGGCTAACGCATTTCTGGCTGCCAAAATATCTTTCATGAATGAGATTGCTAACCTGTGCGAACTGGTAAATGCCGATGTTGACCAGGTGCGCAAAGGTATTGGCACCGATTCGCGCATAGGCAAGCGTTTTTTATTTGCCGGTATTGGTTATGGTGGCAGTTGTTTCCCTAAAGATGTAAAGGCGCTGTATTATACTTCAAAAGAAAATAACTACAACTTTAAAGTGCTGGATGCGGTAATGGAAGTAAATGCCTTACAACGCGAGCGCTTTGTGGAAAAAGTATTGGCAAAATACAATGGCAACCTGGCCGGTAAAACTATTGCATTATGGGGCCTGGCATTTAAACCCAACACGGATGATATCCGCGAAGCACCTTCTATTTATATCATTGAGCAGTTACTGGCCAAAGGCGCCAAAGTAAGAGCCTACGACCCTGAAGCCATGGCCAACGTTAAACAGATATTCGGCGATAAAGTACACTTTGCCCACGACCAGTACGATGCCCTGTCCGGAGCTGACTTTTTAATAATAGCCACCGAATGGAACATCTTCCGCTCGCCTGATTTTGATAAAATAAATACGTTATTGAAGAGTAAGGTTATTTTCGATGGGCGTAACCTGTATCATGTAGGTAACATGAAGGACTTGGGTTACTACTATTACAGTATCGGCAGAGAAACGGTTGAAGATGCACATGCATCTCCTTCACGCGGCGCAAAATAGGCTTGTATTAATTGCCGTCTGCTTTAGCTGACGNNGCTAAAGCAGACGGCAATAAATGAAACTACTGATGTCTTTTGCATCAGCAAATCAAATTGTAAATGAAAAGAATATTAATTACAGGCGCAGCAGGTTTTTTAGGTTCGCATTTATGCGACCGCTATATCAAAGAAGGTTTCCGTGTAGTAGGTATGGATAACCTGATAACCGGCGACCTGAAAAACATTGAGCATTTAATGAAACTCGAAAACTTCGAGTTCTACCATCATGATGTATCTAAGTATGTGCACGTGCCGGGTGAATTAAATTACATCCTCCACTTTGCCTCTCCTGCATCGCCTATTGACTATTTAAAAATACCTATACAAACCTTAAAAGTTAGTTCACTCGGCACCCACAATTTATTAGGCCTCGCACTGGCTAAAAAAGCAAGGATATTAGTAGCCAGCACCAGCGAAGTTTATGGCGACCCATTGGTTCACCCGCAAACAGAAGATTACTGGGGCAATGTAAACCCTGTTGGGCCACGTGGAGTGTATGATGAGGCTAAACGTTTTCAGGAAGCCATTACCATGGCCTACCACACGTACCACGGTCTTGAAACACGCATTGTACGTATATTTAATACCTACGGCCCGCGTATGAGGCTGAACGACGGCCGTGTATTACCTGCGTTCATCGGCCAGGCATTAAGAGGAGAGGACCTTACCATTTTCGGTAACGGCAGCCAGACCCGTTCGTTCTGCTATGTTGATGATTTGGTAGAAGGCATACATCGCTTATTAATGAGCAACGAAAGCCAACCCGTAAACGTTGGCAACCCCAGCGAAATCACTATCGCCGACTTTGCCGAAGAAATCATCAAACTAACCGGCACCAAACAAAAAGTAATTTACAAAGACCTACCCGTTGACGACCCCAAACAACGCCAACCCGATATCACCCGCGCCAGATCCATCCTCGGCTGGGAGCCCAAAGTAAATAGACAAGAAGGCCTTAAAATAACCTACGATTACTTCCGCAACCTGCCTAAAGAGGAGTTGTTTAAGGATCATAAGGAGTTTAAAAAGTAGGGGCACCCCTCGCGGGTGCCCCTTGTGCTATATCGGCAACCTGTTAACCTGAAACCGTTGCAGGACGGTTTCCACTTTTTTTCATTACTTCCCTCATTTTCAATGCCTTACGCCTTTCCATACGGTTTCAGTGATAACCATCTGTTTTCAATTTTAAGCATCCTAAAAGGCGCTTTTCCCTCAAGGCATTTAATACTTACGAATAACCTGCAAAGAAGCAAAATCTTGCATCCCCGTGCCAAATAGCCCTATTAATAATTTTCCCACCTTATCGCTAAAGCGGCGAACCTGGCGATTGCCATAATACAAATACAGTAGCCGGAGGCTACAAGCATAGCAGAGCGTAGCTAGAAGCTACGCTCAAATGGGGTTTACGAAGAAATAATTGAAAACTATAGATTTTAAGAACTTCCTCGCAGAGTCTCCCTTTCGGCTCTGCGATAGGGGACTNNCAAATAATTTTCCGGCACATCCGCCAAATTCCATTTGCCTTTACATGGATTATTATGAATATAGTCTAATTTTTGCAATAGAAACTCATCACTTCTACATTCTTTACAATCAAACGAGGCCATAAAAACATGGTGTCGTTTTCCTCTCTTTTTATCNNCTGTGTTATTTACTCCTTCTTCTAACAATTGCAATACCTGCTGATTACCTTGTTGTTCCAAAAGCGTTACCAAATCGTAAGCCATAAAACGTTTGCCAGTACCTATCTGGGTATTAATGTTTTGCTCACTTTGCCGAAAAGCAATGATGGCGTGTATGTGGTTAGGCATAATTAC
>PMXD01000368.1 GCA_003165895.1 Bacteroidota bacterium
AATGGTTAACGTAGGTACATCAGGTAAGAGAGTCAATTTTTTTTATATTAGCATCAACGGTTAGCATTAAATCAGCCCAAACTAATAAGCATGAAAAAATATTATCTGGCAGTTCTTACCCTATGCCTGTTTTCCATCTCCGGTTTTGCGCAACAGAAGAAAGCCGATAAGCCAGGCAAAGCCCCTAAAACCCAACCTAAAAGGGCGCCCATTGATACCACTAAATATGTGCTGGTTGATGGCGGCGCCTTCAACATGGGTACCGATAAGACTGTTGAATCAGGCGAAGGTCCGCCACATAGTGTTACTGTAAACAGCTTCTGGCTGGCCAAAACCGAAACCACCTTTGAAGATTACGATAAGTTCTGCTTCGATACCAAAAGGGACACTATGGGCTCGGCCGGGTGGGGCAGGGGCAAACAACCTGCCATTTATGTATCATGGAATGATGCCATAGCTTATTGTAATTGGTTAAGCGGAAAAGAAAAGCTTTCCAAATGCTACTTAGTTGATTCGTTAGGCGGGGTTAAATACCTGGATACCGCCAAAGGATACCGCTTACCAACCGAGGCTGAATGGGAGTTTGCAGCGCGCGGCGGAAATAAAGCCCGGGGACACACCTATGCCGGCAGCGACAAAATAGATGAGGTGGCATGGTATAAGGACAACTCGGCAGGAAAGGCGCATCCCGTTGGCCAAAAAGCGCCTAACGAGCTGGGCCTATACGATATGGACGGAAATGTGTGGGAGTGGTTATGGGATTTTTATAGCAGTTCTTACTACCGGGTTTCGCCCTCCGACAATCCCGAAGGCCCGGCAACAGGCCCATACAGGGTAATGCGGGGCGGGGCATTTTATAACGCCGATACTTACGCCAGAGTATTTACCCGCCAAAATACCTATGTGGTTTTCCGCCAAAACAGCGTGGGTTTCAGGATTGCACGCACTTTTTATGAGTAGATTTTAAAAGCAAGAACCAAAATGCAAGAAGTTGTTGTTCCAGGTCTTCCGCCGCANNGCCGCAGGCGGGCGACCTGGAACATACAAATAACCGCAAGTCTCCTGACTTGCGGTTTTCACTATGGCCACCACACTGATGCCCGATGCCTAAACCTGGGCAGTTTTCCCGTCTTGGTTCTGGGTTCCTGGCCCTAAAATCCACCCCAAAATCTGCTATTTTAAGAAATTTACCCAATTCAAAATTTAATTTATCTTTGTAGCCGTTTAAAAAGCGTGCAACAGCCCGGCTTCATGAAGCTTCCATTTTTGACTGTGGTTGAAGACGTTATTTTAAATGGTATTTTTTAATCAGTTATTTTTTAAACAATGAACATTTACGTAGCAAACATTAGCTTCCGTGCACGGGAGCAGGATTTAAAGGAATTATTTGAGCAATACGGAGAAGTAACTTCGGTAAAAGTTGTCACTGATCGTGAAACAGGCCGCAGCCGCGGTTTTGGTTTTATTGAAATGGCCAACGATTCTGAAGGCAAACAAGCCATTGCGCAATTGAACGGTGTTGACTTTCACCAAAGAAATCTGGTGGTTAACGAAGCACGACCATCAAAAGGATAATATCCGGCTATCTTTAAGACAAAAGTACTTTTAAAAAAATTTGCTTTTGTTAGCGGGATATTTTAATTTTAAACAGTTTTCTTAACCACTTATTTTTTAAACAATGAACATTTACGTAGCAAACATCAGCTTCCGCGCCAGGGAGCAGGATCTGAAAGAATTATTTCAACAATTTGGAGAAGTATCTTCTGCCAAAATTGTAACTGACCGCGAAACCGGCCGCAGCCGTGGATTTGGCTTTGTAGAAATGCCAAACGACTCTGAAGGAAAACAAGCTGTTTCTCAATTGAACGGCGTAGCTTTTTCTGACAGAAACCTGGTTGTGAACGAAGCGAGACCATCGGAAAAAAGATAATATTTTTACTCTTTTACTCCCCGAGACAACACGGCTCAACTTAAAACAAACGCCTTCCCGTAGAAAACCGGAGGCGTTTTTTTTATGTACAATCTGGTGGTACCCTGGGAAACCGTTGAAACGGTTTTGGTTATTCTTGTTATTCATAGCCCACGGATTAATCCGTGGGCTATGAATAAAACCCGTTAAAAATGGTTTCAACCATTTAAATCGCGCTTAATTTAATTAGACGCGATTGTCCTGTTAATGTCCCATTGTTTGTATTGATGCCAGAGGCATCCCATATCTATAGCATAAACAAACAAATACTAACCCGACACCAGAGGTGTCGCATAAAAGGCAACCTTTCGTGTAGGCCAGGCCTCTATGCGATGCCGCTGGCATCGAATTTTATTGGCTGATTGCTGCTATAAATATGTCATCGCTCTGCGATGAGTGGTACTCTTCAAACAATAATCACTATCATTTGATTAATTTTGTACAGCTATGGAAATTGAAATCCCGGATGTTCCAGGTGTGTCGAAGACCCCGTTGTTCCAAGTGTGTCGAAGACCAACTTGGAACTTAATATGAAGGGTTTGGGTCTTATGACCCAAACAACGCGCGGCGTGGGCTAATTGCATGATTGAAAACCGGCTTTAGCTAAAGGTGGCTGATAGGTTTAGAAATAGTAGATATTGCAAGATGTTTGGGTCAGGAGACCCAAACATTCATTTTACCGTTGTTCCAAGTGTGGCTTCAGCCCAACTTGGAACTTCAAATGAAGGGTTTGAGTCTCACGACTCAAACAATGTGCGGTGTAGGCAAATTGATTGTTTGAGTGCAGACTTTAGCGAAAGGTGGCTGACTGTTTTTGAAGAAGTAGACATTGCAAGTTGTTTGGATCGGGAGACCCAAACATTCATTTTAACTTCCAAGTTGGCCTGAAGGCACACTTGGAAGAACGGGCAAGGTAAACTGGAAATTATAAAATAACAGTATGAATAAAGTGCTTATTGCTCTTCTTTTTGTGTTATCCTTTTATAAGGGGCAAACACAATTTTACCGGCCCTTTCCCGAAGGGGAAGCTGTCTGGACACTTGATGCAGAGCATATAAACTACTGTCCACTTGATGCCAACGCTTTTGCACAATATCATAGTTACATAATACAAATTGGAGATACATTAATTAATAATATTATTTATCATAAAATTTATAGAGAACCTTTTTACAATCCACCTAATGGTGAGCCTTACCTTTTTGCTGATACCGGTTATTTGGGGTGCTTGCGACAAAATATTTCATTAAGGCAAGTGTACGTTTTCTTAAAAAATGATAGTGTAGAAAGATTACTATATGACTTTTCTGTAGATACAACAGGTGCCCCATTTCCTAATACCATTCAAAAACCAGATAACTCTGCTAAGTTATTTCTAGTTGATACATCATGGCTGGTAAACGGAAACGGATTTACCTTACAGTTTATTTATTCGGATACAGACACTGATGTGTGTGGAAATCAGCTGGGTTATGGAGTGGAGGAGGGTATGGGGGGAGGGGGGCTCGTCTCGAAGGTGGATTATTTTGTCGCCCCCGGCACTACAAATTATCTTATTGCAGAAGTTATAACCTGCTTCTCTGAGGATGGGATATTAGTAGCACAACCCAATAATGACACTATTATCAATAGTTTGGATTCTTTCTATTGTATTACTACACTAACAGCAGGGTTTACTGAAATGCCAGGTGGCTATCATATAAAAGTATTCCCTAACCCCGCTATTAATGAGATTAATATAGCCTGCAATGATTTGCCTGCCGGGCATCAGTATTTTTATAAAGCCTTTAATTTATTGGGTAAGCCTGTTATACAACAAGAAATACAACCGGCAGGTACCAATATTTTGTGCGGTAATTTAGCATCGGGTTTGTATTTGTGGCAAATAACAGATGAGCAGGGTTATAAGGTTACGGAGGGGAAGTTGGTAATGCAGTAGGTGTTTCTTTGGCAATAAGCCTCATCGTCAAAAGAGAATTGCCTGAACTACTCCGTTACACGGTTTTCCGTTAAGCAATTATCATATAAATACCTCTTTAGGGGTATGGTGTAGTTCAAATGGGTTGCCTACTTTGCGCCTTTCATAACCCGTTGTTCCAAGTGTGTCGAA
>PMXD01000128.1 GCA_003165895.1 Bacteroidota bacterium
ATACTTGCTACTTTATACTATTCTCCAACTCCATTCAATATCAAATCTGAAAATATTTCTGACACTTGTTTTATACTGTAGCCGGTTTTAACATGATACCAGCGATAGCTCCAGTTCAGCATACCGAATATACCTTTTACAATTACCTTGTAGTTTAATTTTGCGTTGAATTCACCACTCTTAACGCCTTCGGCAAAAATCTGCAGCCAGCCGNNGTCTTCGTTTATAAATACGCCAAAGGCGTCAATGTTATTATGATACAACTGCAGGTGGCTTTCAATACACAGGCGTATTTTTTCGCGGGGTTTGTGTTCGGTGTTGTGGATGTTGCCGAGCAGTTCAACGCTTTGCTCTAAAATTTCTTCTACCAGGCCTTGCAGCAGGTCTTCTTTGGTGTGGATGTAGTAATATAAGCTACCTTTTTGCATGTCCAGCGCATCGGCAATATCCTGTATGCGCGTGGCGTGGTAGCCCTTGGTGCGGAACACCTTGGCGGCGGCTTTCAGTATCTCAGCTTTTTTGAAGTCGTGCTTCATGCGTGGACAAACATAATCTGTTGGATGAGAAATTCAAACAGTTGTTTGAATTTTGTTTTGGGCGGAATACAAAATGCTATGGAACGCTGATTTGTTATGATGATTATGATTTAGGGCATTTTTTTACAGGTGTTTGTGTACAGGGTTTATTTTGTTGTTATTGTTTCAATGCGCCACAGCCGCCCCTTCCGGCCCCTAAGGGCACAGCATAACTGTTCGGAAGATGTTTTTTGTTCTTCTTTTTTCAAGCGAAGCGTAGAAAAAAGAAGATTGTCCCCCGCTGGCGCTTGCCTATACACACATCCTGTTTAAAGCAAATTTATTTTCTCCATATCAGCAAATACTGTGTTTTATCTGCGTTTCTCAACCCCTTCCGTCCCCGAANNCGTTTCGGGGACGGAAGGGGTTGAGCATCTTGCAAAATATACAACTCGACTGAATTAAGGGCATATCTGTTTCCATAAAGATGTGTGCATAGACAAGCTCCCTCGGAATCCCGATAGCTATCGGGATAGGTGAGGGAGCTTCTCTTAACATTCCTAATATTTGCAAAACAAAAAATTAACCTTACCTTAACTTTGGTTTTCAAGTAATCAACACCCAAACCCTAACCGTACATGAAAAATTTTTACCTCTCAGTCCTGGCAACCCTTCTGTTTACCAGCGCGTTAACAGCACAAACATCCGCCTTTACCTTTTACCATGTATCAGACCTACACGTCTCAACCGTAACCTCCGCAGTTAACCAGTGCGACCTCAACGGCGCCGAAGCCGCATGTTACCTGGCTACATTTAATAGAATAACACCCAAGCCAGCATTTATACTCGCCACCGGCGATATCTCAAACATAGGCAATAGCACCGCCGTGCCCGGTGGCATGTATAGCGCACTTACGCAATACTTATATCCCAGAGGGCTAACATACCCCGGCATTGGCTCCCTGTTTATAGACTCGGCCCAAACCATACCCATGTATTTTGCACCCGGTAATCACGAGTACTACACCACCCTTACCGGTCTCTCGCTTTCCACCCAAACCATCCCTTACCTCGACACCATACCCAACTTCGTAAAAAACATTGCGCCCGATACCGACTACGCCATTACCACCCCCATATCCGTTATCCTGTTTATGCGCTCGGGTTGCGATATCTCATACCTCGTCTCTACCGACCCCAAAGGCACCGGCCTTACCGATGGGCAAATAAGCTTTATACGCCAGCAACTGGCCGCCAACCCCGGCAAACGAAAAATCATTGTAATGCACCACCCCGCCGCTAACCTTACCGGCGTAAATTGCGATGGCAGCACACACACCGCCCTCGCCGACTCAGCCTCAGCCACCTTCTACTATAACACACTCGCGTTCCGTAACATCTGCGACTCTATGGGTGTAGATGTTGTCCTTGCCGGCCACTCGCACCAAAACGTGGTGGTAGACCGCAGCGGTAACCAGATAGACGAAAACTGCACCACCTGCGGCACCCGCTACGTGCAAACCGGCCCTGCTTTTGCCGGCTGCTACCGCGCCATTACTGTAGACTCTGCCTTTATAACCGTTAGCCAGCCATTGGTAAGCTGCGGCGCCACCGCCGGCATTAGCGACTTGGAGGACGAACTCAACGTATCAGTATACCCCAACCCCAGCACCGGCCAGTTCACCCTCAACCTGGGCAAACCGGTACCGGTAGCCATGCAGGTTTATAACACCTTAGGCCAATGCGTATTAACACAAAGCAGCACCGGCCAGCTAATACCCCTCAACCTGCAGCAACAACCCGCCGGTGTTTACTTTATACACATGCTTATGCAAAACAGCGCCGGCCAAAGCTACAACTTCAAAACTTCGGTGGTGATTGCCAGATAAAATGATGTAATAGATTGGGCGTGCCCCTCGGAAACCTCGGGTCGGGCTATCCGCTGCAACTCCTCGTTCGCAGGGCCTCGCTGCGGGGGTTTACGCTGCTATCCCTTACGCAAGCAGCCACCATCCCCGAACCCCAGGGCCCTATATACCATATTTTCGCATTCCCAACAGCCGCCCCATGCGTCCCCTAAAGGGGAAACCAAGGCAAAACAGCCAAACACCAGCTTTGGCGACANNCTCTGATTTCCCCTTTAGGGGACAGAAGGGGCGAGCCCGGTGCAAACCAAGAGAGTTTTTAATGCGTGCGACAATATGGTATGCACCCCCGAAGCGAGACCCTGCAGAAACGTAAAATATTCCCTGATTTTGTATAAATTAATCTTCATGTCAGCACTTGAAATAAAAGAGAAAATACAAAAACGCCTCGCCGAAATTAACGACGAAACGGTACTGGAAGACATCTATCAAATGGTGTGCGAAGACCAGGAACCTTACCTGCTTTCTACCGAACAAAAAGCACGGATTGACTTAGCAAAAAAAGAAATAAAAGAGGGAAAAGTCATTTCAAACGAAGAAGCAACCCGCCAGGCAAAGGAATGGTTAAAAAAATAGTGTGGACGCTTAGTGCATAGATGGAGCGAAAGGAGGTACTTGATTGTAGCAAATTGTTCCCGCAATTTTTTAATTTCATTTTCAAGAATATCAACAAAATAAACTTTGCGGCCGTTAAAATGTTAAGTAAGCTATGGCAAAATTAAACTTCAAAGCATCAGTTCCCGTCCCCGGCGGAGCTATTGAAACAGGGCTTTCGTTGCTTTCTTTTAAAGAAGATAATGTAGTTATTATATACTCGCCCGAACTTGACCTTGCCGGAAGTGGTAACTACTTAAATCAGGCCAAAGCCTCTTTCTGGGAAACGGTTTCTGAATTTTTCAGATATACCGCCAACAAAGGCACACTGATGAGCGAACTGCAACGCCTTGGCTGGAAGGTAGGGGGAACCAAAAAGAAACCATAAAAACTTTGAAAACTTAATTATCTTTAAATAACTATTCAAGAAGGAAATTATGAGCGATAAGGATTTAAATAATTATTTAAAAAAGCTGGATAGTTTTAATAAAAAAGTCAGCTCTTCAAAAACCGCTTCCCGTAAATTTCTACGCGATATGGGGGTGCTTACCAAATCTGGTAAAGTATCTAAATCTTATCAAAGCTTATCTACTCAACCAAGCCAGGGCAAACCATCTGTAATATTATGAAAGCAACAAATTCACCTAAAAAAAAGAGTGCTATGGCATCAGTTAAAGCCAAGGTAAAAAAAATAGTACATGAAGTTGACGCGGTATCCCCTTTCAGAAAAATGGTATCCGATAAAAATTATATATTGGAGCAGATAAAGAAAAGTAACCCTTTGGATAAGAATGAACTTAAAAAAAGAGGGATTAAACTTGCCAAAGCCGTATAATTTCGAGATTGCCCATTAGTTTTATCAACCACCGTAACCTTTGTCATATTGAACGGAGTGAAATATCTTAAAGGAGCTACTTGCGGCATATAACAATAAGGGCTATACCATATACTCATTCCCTCCCCTTATCACGCGCTCCAAAAGCTCCGTAACACTACCCGCAGTAGCTGCCTCGTCGGTTAGCTCTACACTTTCATATACATGGTAAGGGTGGTCAATCTCATCATCGTATTTATCAAAGTGCAAATCTTTCACACCCCAACGGCTGGCGTAAAACCATTCGCCATCTATCCTGTAGTTTTCTAAGGTGCAACGCACTTGCTCCAGGCTGTATTTATCGGGGTTGGTAAAAATGGCTTCGCCGTGGTTTTTGTAATTGGCGTAATCGCGGTACATGTAGTTGAATTTGATGTTTGGCATGGGGCAAAAATAGGGAGAGAGCATAGTTGCCACAACCGTATTTAAGTCACGTTTTGTTTTTCTACTATTTGAAGGCTACTACAGATTAAACTGCGCTTTTGCCTTTTTCCAATTCTTACTTAGAATTGGTTTGCTGAATGTAGTTTCGCCATTTGACGGTTCACCTGAAAAGTGACAAAACTTTTCAGGAAAATCTTGGTTTTCAAAGAATTTCCATGATTTAAAAGCTTCAGCACTCAAAGGCTTTTCAATGTTAAACGGAATTGAAACCCCGGTTCTAATACAGAAACCATTTGCTTTTTCTTCAACTTTTGTTGCTTCTGTTTTCTTCTTATCCGATTTATCAACTGCGGCAGGCTGAATTTTTTGAATGGTAATTCTAATCTCCTCACTAATAGTCAGCAACCTTTGAGCTTCATCCATAGTATCACGAAACAAATCAGGGTCTTGTACTTTGGTTATCAATATACCCATTTCGTTATTGTGCTGCTGTGAGAACTCATATAAATTCATTGACGTAATGATAGCCTCGTTTTCATTTATATAGCATTTGGCATGAAGAGTTTTGCATAAACTGGTGCGAATCCCCACCTGACTGCCAAGCCAATTGGTTTCATCCAAAGGGAGCTTGTTTTCTCTGTAAATTATCCGAATATCCCTTTTCTGAATGTTCAGATTGTGAAGGTGTTCTTTAATCCTATCTGTAAATTGCAAATAGGGGCTAATTAGAATTAATCGGTTCTTTGTGCCCTTAATTAGTTCCTCCAAATGATAGGAAACTCCAGTTGTGTTTAAAAACTTGGCCATTCTTTTTATCTTTTTCTTTTGGTTTAGTTATTCCTATTTACAAAAGTAAAATTTCAGCCGACCAAACCGAATTTATATTATTGTATAAGCGATTTTCTTAGTTTCGTTTTAAATCCAATACGTATGCCAGCATGGACCAACCTAGAAGACGAACTAATAATCGCAGACTATTTTCAAATGCTGAATGCTGAACTAAAAGGTCAGTCATACAGTAAAACTGAACATAGAAATAGGCTATTGACACACTTAAAGGATAGAAACCCAAGTGCAGTAGAGTATAAGCATCGCAACATAAGTGCAGTATTAATTAAGTATGGAATGCCTTATGTTACAGGATATAAACCGCTGCCTAACTATCAAACTTTATTGGAAGATGAAGTTCTTGAAGTATTGAAGAATCAGAAGGGAATAGAAAAGGTTTTCGATGATTTTGCGTCAAAAGAAATTGTTCCTAAAAAAACATCTTTGGATTTTGCGAAATGGAATGTTGCACCACCCGCGCCGTATGTCGAAAAGAAAACTCCTGTTAGAAATTTTAAGCCAGTTAGAAGAAATTATTTAGCGATTGAACAAAGGAATCGCTTTAATGGAGAGATTGGAGAGAAACTGGTTTATGATTACGAAAAATGGAAGCTAAACGAAGCTGGATTGCCAAGATTAGCAAATAAAGTAAAATGGATTTCAAAAGAAGAAGGTGATGGCGCTGGGTTTGATATCCTCTCGAAGAATGAAAAAGGAAAGGACATTTACATAGAGGTTAAATCAACGGCCTTGGGCAAAGAATCACCTTTCTTTTTCTCGAGTAATGAAAATGAGTTTTCTGAAATGAACTCAAATTCATTTTTTCTTTATAGGGTGTTCGATTTAAGGGTTCACCCTAAAATTTATATTAAGAACGGAAAACTACAAGACATTTGTTCATTCGTAAAACCAACGAATTTTAAAGGGTACGTGTAGCCTGCATATTTATTTACCGGGACTTTGGCCGTCTACCACGCTTTGGCCTAATATCGTCAACATGCTCACATGCTATAAAAATTGTTTTACAATCCCATCCAGGACATTGATGTAGTTCGCCATATTCAAATAAGTGACTTAAATCTAAAAGTACAATCGTTCGACACCCGCACCATGGACAAGTCATAGGGTCATCATTGTGAAGGATCATTTCTGATTCTAAGGATTTAATTAATTTTTTTAAAGGCGCAATCATTTCCATTTTCGAAACTATTTAAGATTTATGAGATGCAATTTGCTTTTAAGCCACGTTGAACATTCCGCCTCCCATTTTCCTGGCTGGTCATGTAAGTGCGGTCTATCTCCGCAATGTTCGCCAGCTTCTCCTGGCTTAGCTCTTTTGCAAGCCGCAGCTCCTTAACCCGCTGCCCAAATTTTTCCAGTNNTAAAAGCTGTCATTGCGAGGATAATTCACGTAAAAAATAAAAAAGCATTATCCGTGGCAATCTTCCGCTGTGTCTCTCAATGGCACACTACCCATAAAGACACAACGGAAGATTGCCACAGCCTTTACTCTAATTGATTTTTTTACGGGAAAAGGCTTCGCAATGACAGGCTGTTTTATTAAAAGGCCCCAGCTTCTCCCGGCTTAGTTCTTTGGCAAGGCGCAGCTCCTTAACCCGCTGCCC
>PMXD01000127.1 GCA_003165895.1 Bacteroidota bacterium
AATAGACCTCTTTCATAATTCAACATTTCCCTCTCCTTCGGAGAGGGTCGCTCTGGGGTGAGGATTCAAAAAGAGCGAATTATGAAAGAGGTCTACTTAACGCTTGCCCGTTTTAACCGGTCGTTGATGGCCCTTCCTAATCCTTCATCCGGAAATCTGACGGCGTAAATAATATCAAGGCCTGAAGTATCCAGGTTCCGCATGGCGGCAAAAAGATTTTTGGCGGCTTCATTCAAATCGCCGTTTGGCGATAGCAATATCTGTTTGGTTCTGCTGTTAAGCCCGGTTATAGCCGTATCAAAACAAATGGTACCGATTGCTTTATTTGCTGCTTTTGCTGCTTCCAATAATTCCGGCTCGCCAAATACCAATGGTACAGCCGGTGCGTAATGGCTTTTAAGCATGCCCGGTGTTTTGGGATTTGATGCGGCGTTAATATTCACTTTTACTTTACCTGCCACACGCTCAATTTCTTCTATCGTTAATCCACCCAGCCGGTAAATAACAACATCGTCTCCTTCAAAACCCACAATGGTTGATTCTACCCCAACTGTGGTTGCCCCGCCATCTAATATATATGGAATCTTACCCTTTAACTGGTCGTAAACATGAGCGGCTATAGTGGGGCTTATGTAACCAAAAGGATTAGCGCTTGGGGCAGCCAGGGGAAAAGGCAACTCTTTTAATAATTGTAAGGTAAGCGGATGGGCGGGAATCCTGATGGCCACTGTATCAAGGCCTGAAGTAATAATATCCGGAATCAGGTCTTTCTTTTTCAGCAGCAGCGTAAGCGCACCGGGCATAAAATGCTGCATCAACAGGCGGGCCTTATCGGGTATTTCAGCTACATACTTTTCTATTTCCGAAATACTGTGGGTATGAACAATCAGTGGGTCGAAATAGGGCCTGTTTTTAACTGAAAATATTTTAAGCGCTGCATCCCCGTTCAGGGCATTACCGGCCAAACCATAAACCGTTTCGGTAGGGATACCTACTACCTCGCCCTTTTGAAGGAGCGCTTTGGCTGCTTGTATGTCGTTACCAATTATTGTGTTAAACTGTTGCATTTTATTGCGGTAAAAATAAGATGGATAGCTGATATTTGCAGATATATTAAAATAACCGATGAAAGTAAAATTACTATTACTGTTTTTTGTGGCCTTTGGCCTTTGCCAGGCGCAGAGCTACCGGGCAAAGATTGTAACCAATTACGGAACAATCGTAGTAAAGCTTTATGATGAAACCCCATTGCACCGCGATAATTTTATAAAGCTTTGCAACCAGCATTATTACGATTCACTTTTATTTCACCGGGTTATATCGCATTTTGTAATCCAGGCGGGAGATCCTTACTCAAAGTATGCGCATGATTCCGTTTTGCTGGGTGACAGCGACCTGAATTACGTTATACCTGCCGAAATTATGCCCGGTAAATATTTTCATAAACGCGGCGCCCTGGGCATGGCCCGGGATGATAACCCTCAAAAGGCGTCGAGCGCATGCCAGTTTTACATTGTGCAGGGAAAAATTGCCGATGACTCAACATTTATAAAGGCGAAAAAAAGGACCGATGGCTATGAAATTCCGGCAGCGCAAAAAAAGGTTTACCGCACCATTGGCGGCATACCGCACCTTGATTCGCGGTATACTGTTTTTGGCGAAGTAATTAAGGGGATGGATGTGGTAGACAAAATTTCAGTTGCATCTACCGATAAAAACGACCGGCCTAAAAAAGAAGTGCGTATACAGGAGATAAGAATTTTAAAGTGAACTTATGACAAAGAAGAAGGCCAAAGAACCCGGCAAAGTAAAATGGATGAAGCGGTTCATTGCGGTGGCAGGAAATATTGCACCCAATACAACTATCAAAATACTGGTAAAATTACTTTACACGCCCCGCAAAAGAGAATTGAAGCCGTCGCACCTGGAATGTATGGGCAGGGCAGAGACCTTTAAATTTGAGGTAGACGAATTCCGGAACCCAAAGAAGAAGCTGAAGCTGCAGTGTTATACCTGGGGCAAGGGCGACAAAACTGTGTTGCTGGTGCACGGCTGGGATGCCCGTGCCATAGATTTTTATAAAATGATACCGGTGCTGGTAGAGAACGGCTACAAAGTTATTGCCTTTGACGGCCCGGGCCATGGCAACTCGGAAGGGGAACGAAGTAACCTGGTTGATTTTAAAGAACTGATGTATAAAATGATAAAGAAAAAGATTGGTGTTCCTTATGCCATTATAGGCCACTCTATGGGCGGGGGCGCGGCCACTTATCTTTTAATGGACTACGATATTGCTGTAAAAAGGCTGGTAACAATTGCTATACCAACTATTTCAAAAAGGTTTTTTGACCGCCTGTTTGAAACCATGAAAGTGCCGGTAAAAATGCAGCGGATATTTTATAAAAGCATGGCCGAAGAATTTGGCGAACCCATAGAAAAATACAACCTGATTGAACGCAAAGAGCCGATAAAAGCGGAAAAAATATTAATGGTTTATGATGAAGATGAGGATGTGGTCCCTTATTCGGATATAAGGGATTTTATGGCAAAGCGGCCTGAGATAAAATCTTTAAATATGCGTGGCGTAGGGCATTACAGCATAATCAAAAACAAGCAGGTTATTGAAGCGATTGTGCAGTTTTTAAAATAACAAGAGGAAGCCTTGCTGCTTCCTCTTGTGTGCCCAGGAAGGGATTCGAACCCCCACACCTTGCGGCTCTCGCACCTGAAACGAGCGCGTCTACCAGTTTCGCCACCTGGGCTTTACCTGTTGAACATCCGGCAACAGCCGGATTTCGCACATCCTTCAGAGAATCCCGCTTTTTGCGGGACTGCAAATGTAAATTTTCAGCGGTAATTGTGAAATCCTTTTTTATTTTCTTTTGAGAAAAGAAGGAGAATCTAAAAAGATGCGAGTTCATTGCGAGTAAGCACCCTTGTGCCAAGGGAAAAAATCGGAGTGACGCAGAAAAAGACCTTCCCAGCCGAGTCTCCCTTCCGAAGGTTGGGGACTCGGCGTGAGGGCAGACCGCATAAACGCAGAGTCCCCCATTCCGCAAAGCCGGAAAGGGGAGACTCTGCGAAGAAGGTCTTTATTTTAAATTTCTGCGTTAGGGTAGGCCACCCAACACGCAGAGTCCCCCATTCCGCAAAGCCGCCTCGCGTAAGGCGGGATGAAACAGAAAGGGGAGACTGCTATGTAGAAAAGC
>PMXD01000155.1 GCA_003165895.1 Bacteroidota bacterium
ATTTGAGGGTGAGTAGTTACAATTTGTTTAAGGCCGTTGTTTAGCACACGTAACTCAGGTGTAAGGCCAATAAATTCTCCGGCATATTCCTTTACAATTTTGCCTTTCGATTTGCGGCTCAGCCATTCTATCTTATTCAAATATTTCCGGCTTTTTTCGGCATGCTTTTTATGATGTTCGTAAAGGGCGACGGTATTTTCGGTAAAATCGTCCAGCTGGTCAATAAAATCAAGCACCGCTTCATAGGGGGTGGCGTTTTTTCTTTTCTCATCCGCGAAAGAATATTCTTTGATATATCTATCGAGGGCCGGGCCGGTACTTTCAACAAACTTTTTGGGTAGCACATACAGGTCCCTGACATAACTATCAACTAATTTTTGGGCCTCGGTGAAATCGTGCTGAACGCAGCAGTAATATTGGAATTGTAATTCTAAAGTCATGCCGTGTAAATTTAAGTTCACCCTTGTTATTCGTAATAACATACAAATGGTTCTGTTTTTACGGCGCTTTATTACAGTGTGGGGGTTGTATGGAAGGTATAAAATCAATGTCATTGACTTAACAAAAAGTAAGGTCACTTTACCTGCGCCCAAGTGCGACCCCGGCTGGGGTCGTATATTTGTAGGCCGTGTATTGCTATAACCCCATCCGGGGTCGCATGTGGTCATCTTCTATAAACGCGCTACTAAGTCAATGACATTGGGTATAAAATACATTTTAACGCAAAGAACGCAGAGTAAGCTACACAAGAACCGCTAAGGAATAAAACCTTTGCGGCCTTAGCGGGTTAACCTGTATTGTTTACTACCTGTTTATCGCGGTTTTCATGGTAGCCCAGCGGCTTTCAAGTTTTTCAAGGCGTTCGGCCATGGAGTCGGCTTTTTCTTTGATATGTTTAAGGCCTTCGTGAACATAAATCAGTTCGGAAGTTATATCAGTTAATCCGGGAACAATTTCATCCGAAGCTTTATCATTTATGTTGCTTTGCATGGCTGATACTTTTTGCATGTATTTATCACATTCGTCTACATGGACTTTGTGTTCATTAAAAAAAACGGTAGTTTGGGAAGTAAACTCGTCTATCTGCCCTATAAAATCAAGTATTACACCTGTGGGCAGTTCTGCGCTTCTGGGCGCACCGGGCAGGGTGTATTCCCTTAAAAAACGCTCTACCGAAGGGCCGGTTTCATCAATAAACTGTTTTGGCCGCGAATAAAGGTCTAAAACGTACTGATTTATCTCCTGATAATCTACTGTAAAAATAGTATGCAGGGCACTATAGTATTGGTGGTTGTGGCAGGGACGTTTCATAGAAACATTTTTAATTGATTTTACGAGGCGCAGCTTGTAGGGTTGTGTAAATTGTTGGTTTTAACAAAAGGGGGAATTATGATGTTAATCATGCCAATTGCAAGGTAGGTTAACTCAAGGGGGCGCGGAGTAAATACCTGGTCTGAATCAGGATTGAAAGAGAGATTTTGGGATGAAAGACAGGATAATGACAGGGTTTAAAACGAATCGTATTTTAATGTAACTAAAACATAAACAAAAAAAATATTTTGAAGCAGATGCAAAGTGATACCCCTTATTGAACACTCCAAACAATTGCTGCACCAAAACCGTTACCAATAAAGCAATTTGTTATCTTTAGAATGAAAGCAGTTATCTTAAAATTGGTTGAATATGAAAAAACTAATACTTGCATTAATCGGGGCTTGCATCTTATTATCAGCATATGCCCAAACTGATACCGTGGCGGCCACGAAGGGAAAGTTTGATTTTGAAAAAACAAAGAATCCCCGGTACCTGTCCACTGATGAAATAGGCACTTTAATAGGATTAAGCAGCCATACTGCGAAGAAGACATATTTCAGCTACCAAACAATTAATGAATGGCAATTTGACCGCCATGTTTATGTCGGTGCGGGCACCGGCCTTGAAGTAAGCGGAAAAAAAGGCGTATTGCTTGATGAGGGTAATTCGCAGGCGGCTATCATGATTCCGCTGTATTGCGAAATCAGGGCATCTTTTTTAAGTAAGCGGGTATCTCCGTATTTGAGCGCCAAAACGGGTTATTCCTTTTACCTTGACAGCCCCGACCCTTCGTTAGTTGGTGGTGGTTTTGTAGAAGGCCAGGTAGGCTTAAAAACCTTTATTGCGCGTAATGCATCGTTCAATTTATCGGTGGGTTACCGGATGCAGTGCCTTGCGGTGGCCGAAAAATATGCATCGCAGTTCAGCGATATTGAGCCGGGTTATGGCACCCCGGGCGGCAATACAAAAACCGTGGAGTATTTTAACTTTTTAAGTATTCATGCGGGGTTTTGTTATTAATTGATGGTGCTGGTTTGATACATGGGACATAAGGGACTATTGCGACCGCCATGGGTCTGCCCTTAATATTACGAAGCGTTATCCTTTCTTATTTCATCTCCCTGGCCGTAAACGCTACTATCTGCTCTACCACTATTTTAAATGCGTTGCTGTCATAATCCCACGGGGTGTGGCCTCCGTTGATTAATACATACTCAGAAAAATCAATATGCTGCGATTTGTAGCGTGGCCTGCTGGCCCCCAGTCCCGCCAGCCTGAACGGTGCGAGTTTATGAACCGGGCGCTGATAGCCAAATGGCACCACATGGTCAGCATCGCCTTGTATGTGCAGTATGGGTGTGCCACCGGGGCCAATCAGGTTAGTATCAAGCAGGGCACCGGCCAGGCTTATACATCCGCGTATGGCATGTGGGGGCAAAGCGCCGGTATCAGGCAGGTATTTGCCTGCCGCCCTGCAAAGGATGGGCGAACATTTAGCAACGCCACCCATGTATGCCAGTTGCTCCGCCAATATTCCACCCGCCGAACTGCCACCAAAAAATATGCGGGCGGGGTTTATACCATAGGTATTGCCATTGGCAGCATCGTTAATAAACCAGCGCACACTGTTGCGCCCGTCGGCCACCGCTTTTATAATTGCTGCGTAAGCTTTGGGTTTGGTTAACATGCCCCAAAGGTTGGTAAGCCTGTAATCAATGCTGGCCACTACAAAGCCCCGGCTGGCCATTTCGCGGCACAGGCCTGGTATAGCATCTGAGCGCCTGTTGCCATGTATAAAAGAGCCGCCATGGGCCAGTATTACCAGCGGCCTTAGCCGGGCTGTGTCGCCTGCGGGCTGGTAAACGTCCATATACAGTGGCACGCCGTTTTGTGTGCTGTAAACAACGCTATCTGTTTTTACCTGGCTGAAAACAATATCCCTGTAACGTGTGGCATCAGTGCCGGCAGTGGCTGGCTGAAATATCAGCACTTGCATAATGACCGCATACAATAATTTCTTCATAGCTGCTTTTATTGTGCGAATATAGGTATGTGTTGAAAATAATGGTTGACCGAAAGAGAATTATGTTAAAGGGACGCTGCGGGCATAGCAAAGTTTAGCCGGAAGCTACGCTAAAAGGGGGAGACGAGGGCCAGTGAGTGTACGACAAATTTCCCTCTTGATNNGGGAAATTTGTCGTACACCCAGGGCCAGTTGGACGGATGAAGACCTAAATACCTTCAGCATTTACTTTTCCGCACCTGCCATTTTCTTCAAGTAATAAGTTTTATTTAACTTTGGTGTATGACATACCTTGTTGAAATAAACGACAAAACCAATACCGGTAAAAAAGCATTAAACTATTTACAAAAATTACAATTGCAGGAGCCGGCAATCCGCATTACACAAAAAAAGGGGCCTTCAGAAAATTAACAGCAGAGGAAATGGTTCTTCCGGGTGGTGAAAAGTCTACTTCTGAAACAGGAACAACCCGGGTTGGCTCTTATGGCACGTAGTTACGGTCGGGAGACCGCAACGTGAAATTGTATATTTTTACCGGGTAATTGCTCTTATTCTTTAATCAGTTTGCCTTCTTGTATTAATCCGGTATTGTTAGGCCCACCCAAAAAAGCAGTTTATGAAAAACAAAAACTACTCATTTATCTTATTATTCCTGGCATTAATCACCAATCTGGCAGCATGGGGGCAGGGAGGTTCATTTATGAAAGGAAACTTCGGTCTTGATACCAAAGTATGGTTGCCAGATCCAACCCCCTATTATAACACACCCGGTACACCCGCAACCTCTGTTGTAGACAATTCAAGTTCAGGAGGTAACATAATTTCTTATGCGGAAGAGTCTGCTCAAAATGAAGCTGATGCAGTCTATTATTACTTTAGTCAAGATTATGAACAAGCTTTTAAAATGATAATGAAAGTTGGCCCTCGTAGCAAATATGGGGAAACTATGCTCGGTAATATGTATGAAGGTGGGTTTGGGACGCCGAAAAATCCATGGAAGGCATTTAAATGGTATCATAAGGCCGCAACGAAGGGCTATGGACCAAAGGCATACTTGCAGGGGAAAAGTGCCCCCACTGGAGAAGAAACATTCGATGGTCATTTAAAAGCTAAAAAGGATGGTTATGAAGGAGAGGGAGCTGTGAGAACAGCTACAGATACGTTTACCGGCCAATGGGAAAAACGGAAAGACTATTATACAATGACCGGGCATGGTATATGGAAAAATGCCACTGACTCTTATGAAGGTGAATGGGATTATAATTCCCCTGATGGACAGGGGAATTATATATGGAATTCAGGAGATTGCAAATATGTGGGCACTTTTAAATTAGGGGAGATGAATGGGCAGGGCACATTTACCTGGAACTCAGGGAAAAGCAAATATGTGGGTATGTTTAATCGAGTAGGAAGATAGCCAT
>PMXD01000001.1 GCA_003165895.1 Bacteroidota bacterium
CCTCCTCTGCTTCGTAATTGTAATGCTGCTTTGCACACAAGCCGCCAAAGCACAAAACACAATCCCATTTCAAGGTATTGCACGCGATACTACGGGTGCGCTACTGCCGAACCAGTCCTTATCCCTTCGGATTACGATTCACGATTCCATTGCTTCCGGGCCGGTGGTATACCAGGAGACAGATTCTGCCACCACTAATGCTCTGGGGCTGTTTACGCTTGCTATTGGATCGGGTTCTTCCGGCTCATATTCTTTCAGTAGCGTTAATTGGGGTAGTAATCCCAAGTTTGTACAACTGGAACTTCATACCGTAGGCGCAACCTATATCAATCTCGGCACGTCACAATTCCGGAGCGTTCCGTATGCACTGTATTCGCTGAATGGCGGCGGTGCGCAGCCAAGCGGACAGATTCCATATAGCAACGGAACCGGAGCCGCCAGCGATGCACTCTTTACCAGAAACCCTGCCAGTCATGCAACCCAAATATCCCGAACCGTAACGGGTGGGGTTAATGAGGGCTTCACATTGGGTTCAGCTATATCAGGCTACATACCCGATGGGCCGTTTTTTACCCGGATTGATACACCCGAACATCATTATGATTATATGGGCATTGGCAATGTTTCTGCTATAACCGGTGGCGCCCCTAATGGCCTGGTATTGGTGTGTGCGCACGACTTTACCGGTGCTGGCCCCTTGGCAACAATAGCAATAGTTGACAGCGACCCGGTCAATACCATTGTTGTAATAAACTCGCAAAATAGTGCAGTATCTAACTTCAAATCAAATGCAACATTGAGCCCTACTGCAATTTCACTAGGTGTTACTTATAGCAGTTCAGGCGCAACGATTACCCTCGATACTGCCACGCTTCATTTTAAAATTGGCTCTACTACTTACAATTGGCCAACAACAGGTGTAGAACCACAGAGTACCATGCTTACAAGCGATCCCTCTGGAAATTTGAGTTGGAAAAATTATGTGGTCGGCAAATTAGTATTTACGCCTACCACCGGCAGTACCATAAATGTTTATTCCGGTAATAACATTATTAATCCCGCATCAGGCCTTGCTGCGCTTACCATAGTGCTGCCGTCATTACCCACCGATAACGAAACCGTGAGTTTTACCTTTACCAATACCATTACCAGCATTACATACAGCGGCGGCACCATTGGCGGTGCAGGCGGTTTGGGTTCGGTAAGTCCAGTTGCCAACGGTAATGTAAAATACTCGCTTACCTACGATGCTGCAAGCAGCAGTTGGTTCTAGGTGCCTCCAGGTGTCTGACACCTTGCATTTAGTCGCATATCGAAAATCGCATATCCAACCAAAAAAACAGATATGAAAAATAAAACCCTCCATATATACCACTTGCTTATGCTAAGCGCACTGGCAGGCTTCTCCCAAACCATCAGCCCCACGGTAGCCCCCACACAAGGCGGCTATGTAACAGGCGGCAATGTGCGCCTGCAATACACCATTGGCGAACCCGTAAACCAAACCATTACCGGTGGTGGTTTCGAATTCACCCTCGGGTTTCAGCAACCCGAAATGAACCTTACCGATACAATTACCAGCAGCCCTTTTTGTGCAGGCTCCACAATAAACATCCCGTTTACTGCACAGGGCATCTATGGCTCCGGCAATATTTTTACTGCGCAGTTATCCGACTCCACCGGCAATTTTGCAGGTGCAATAAGCATCGGGTTTGATACCGCAATAATCTCCGGCACTATTACAGCCACCATACCCGATAGCATACCCGCAGGCAGTAATTATAAAATAAGGGTAATATCATCTTATCCGCTGTTTACGGGCGGACCCTCGGCTATATTTGGCATACGCCCAATGCCTGTATTTGTAAATGATACTGTACAGCGAGCCGTTATTTGTCCTGGTAGTTCAACCCATATTTATGTGCTGTCTTCTCAGGCAGGCATACAATATAATTTAATGGTAAATACAACCCTTGTTAACGCCGCTTATGGTAACACCGATACCTTAGCTATTAATACCGGTGCGATTGACAGCAACACCACGTTTTATGTTTTGGCTACTGATACGGCAACAGGGTGTAGCGTGCAGTTAAACGCTCTGAATGTTTTTACCATTAAAATTGCCTCACCTAATAACATTGCGCCGCAGGCTGTTTCCAGCGATACCGCCTACACTTTTACCTTTGCCAATGTAACAACCGGCTACGGAGGTAATCAGATTGAATGGAGCTTAGACAGCAACTTTACTACATCAACTATTGATACCTCCCCGTATAACATACAGGTAAAAGTAGGCCCCAACTCCGATACACTTATCTGGGTACGCAGTGTTAACAGTGTTTCGGGTTGTGTAAGCAATGCCGCTACAACCATTGGCATTGTAACATACGTTTACCAGTTGCAGCCCTTTAATGCCGATACCATAATAACTATATGCGCAGGTACCAGCACCAACATACCCATAGCCAATAGTAACGATAGCTTGCTGTATACGTTGCGTATTGATACCAGTATTATAAGCAGCGCCATGGGTAACGATAGCCTGCTTTTACTAAACACAGGCACCGTAAGTACCAGTACCGTATTTAACATACTAACCACTAATACCTTTACCGGTTATACCGCTACCATAGGTTTTGGTACCTTAATACAAACCTTAGCCCCGGTTGATAGCAACGTTTTAATAATGGGCGATACACTGGTAGATTATAAAGACACCATACCCTACCAGGCCATTGCCAATAATGGTACGCGCGCAATTTACAGCATTGCCAGTGGCAGCGCCGGTGTTGATAGCGTTTTAGGCCTGGTTTACAACATAAGCAGCAATTTTGTAGTGCAGGCAACTCTATATGGCCCGGCGGGTTGCGGCAGCGCAACCGGTAACCTGCCCGTAACAATTACTGTTGCCGAACCACCTATAACACCAGCCCCTATTACAGTATATATAGATAGCCCCCAGCAAAGCACTGTTATTAATTTTACCGGCATAGCGGCCGGCAGTGGTGGCGATGAAATTGAATGGGCTTTTAATAACAGTTTTACCAGCTCAACCATCCTTGCCTCACCGGCAACAATAAGCCTCACCTTATCCGGCATTGCAAATAAAATAATATGGCTGCGCAGTGTTGATAGCAAAAGCGGCATGCATAGCAAGCCTGGCCATACTGTTGCCAGCACTGCCGTAATTACACTAAGCGCCGGACTGCTGGATAAAAGCAAATGGAAATACGATTCTATTTATAGCGATGAATTTAACTACGATATTAATGTTCCGGGAAGTCCCACAATGATCTATCCGGATAATCACTTTATACAATTCATGGCCCCTGCGAGTGTCAATTTTTTAGATAAATGGAACCTGATTTTCAATTACGGTGGCGGGCAAGTACAGGCTGCAGATGTTAACAATATAGATAATTATAATATTGCTGATAGTAAAAATACCATGAAACAGCTCTTTGACTTTGGTAACTGTCCTGCCAATAATACAAACAGAACCAGTTATGCCAGCGCCCCCGGTAGTGCGCACGAGGTCGGCTTTTCAAGCGATGGGGTAGCGCATTTAACAGCCACAAGGCTTCAGGATTCGCTGCACGTAAATTTTACAGGCATTGTAGACTCTATAACCTACAAGTCGGGGATACTTAGCAGCACCTATAAATTTCCGTTAACAAACGGCATGTGGGAAATCCGGTGCAAATTTCCACTAAAAGACAATTCGGCCTGGCCTGCTTTTTGGAACTATACCGGGCATGGCGATTTTACAATTATTGATGATTTTGATATGGGTCCGAATAATATGGCCAGTATAATAAAAAACGGAATCTTTGGTGGCATTAATGGCGAATCAAATAACGATGGTGCAAGTTGTGGTGTTGTCAGCGCTTATAAGGAGACCCCCTGCGATTATGTTGACGATTGGCACACCTTTACAGCAGTGACAGATTCGCTCGAAATCATCTATTTTATAGATGGCAAAGAAACCTACAGTACTTTAATAAAAAACGTAGAAACGGGCGTTAATTGGCCCCTCAATTTTGCACCCGGCTCAAACGACTCCAGCGTTATATTTATAGATTTACAGGTCGGCAATTGGGCCGAGTGGCAGACCTGCGAATGGCAAATTGATTATTTCAGGTATTACACACCAGACTCAGTAGGGGCAAAGGGATACAATGTTTTTCAAAATCTCTCATCATCGGGTAAGCCTCAAACCTTAGAAACCCTCTACAACAATGTATTTACACCCTTTAACGAGCCCCCGGCCAACGATAACCCTCTCATTCCTCCAGCTGCATTTAGTCTGAGTAATCTCAGTCAATATCCGGCACAAACAAATATAGTTTACAGTAACACCCCCTTTTCTCCATCTATATATTACCAGGGCCGGTTTGATAACCGTTGTTACATGGCTGTTGCCGGCTTCGGCACCTGGTTCGAAGTTCCCCTTGTTTCATCGGTAGCAGACGTAAACGGGGCGCTTACAGCCGCCGGAACAAGGCTGTACTATCGCAGTACCAGTAACGAAATAAAGTTCTTTCAATGGGTAAATCAACAGGGATGGGCTGTTTTCAGCACCGGGGTTCATTGCGTGGATAACGGGTTGGTTACCTTTAATGTTGATATGCTTGGCAGGCTGTGGTACATAGATACAGCCTACAACGTATCCGCCTGGGTTCCTACAGGTTCCTATACCGGCAAGGCTGTTGAAGTTACTACCGACAGCTCTGCCAGGGCAGCCCTGTCTATGTATCCCTGTGGCTGCCTTATGTTTTATGTAGATAACAATGATAATTTAATACAACAATCATGGTGGAATACGTGGACAAAGCGCGGTGCCATTTTTAACCCCGCCTTGGGCAGCCCTGTTGTTAACGACCCCGCGCATTCAAAAATATATTTTAATGCGTTCAATACTGCAGGCCACGTAGATATATTTGCCTATAACTGGAATTATAATAGTATAAACCCTGGCGGATTGCAAGAGATAGGCCAAACTTGTACTGCTTACAATGACGCTTTCCCTTGGTATAATTCTGGTATGAGCCAGGCCACAGGTGTATTAACATTAAGCCCTGATGCAAACACGATTTATTACCTCGACTATTACAATAATTTATGGTATTATTATAACGATAATGACCACGGTACCGACCTTTTAACCCTTAATACAATCAATTCTAACTGGAACCGCACACCAATAAGCTATAGTAGCAGTGCCGGTAGCGGGGGGGTTATGGCAATTGATACCTCAACCGGGGCGATGTTTTATGTAAATAACAGCGATGGCCTGTTGCACCTTATTAATTGGGAAAGTGCCGATAATCCCATGCAATGCCCATGGGATACCGGTTTTAAGCCTTCTGACCTTGAGCTGAAGTCCCTGCAGGCCGGTATAAACGTAACCGATAGTGCTGCGGGGTTAAGCATAACCACTTACCCCAATCCATCAAACGGGCAGTTTATATTTAAAATAAATGCTACAGGTTCAGCCGGTGGCGCCGCTTTAAATATTATAGTTTACGATATTAACGGTACCCCAATTACCGAATTAAAAGGAATCACCCAAACGGGTGGTAATGAAAACCTGATTTGGGATGCAGGTAACGTAAGTGCAGGTATTTATTATTATTCTGCTAAAACCACAAGCGGAGCGGTAATTAGCGGAAAATTGGTTAAATTGTAATACGAAAGTATGAAACATATAGTATTAATATGCTGCTCTTTACTTGCAATGACTGCTATTGCTCAACAAGATTCTTTGGCTAAGCTATGGGATAAAAGATATGGTGGGCTCCTCATGGATGAAATATCATGGACCATTCAAACCGCGGATGGCGGTTATTTACTTGGCGGTTCAGTATATTCCGGCATTGGCGGCGATAAAACGCAGGATAATTGGGATATCACTTATAACACTTACGACTTTTGGGTGGTAAAAACAGATTCGCTTGGCAATAAGCAGTGGGATAAGCGTTTTGGAGGGTTTTCCGATGATGGAATAGGCGTTTCAAGTATTCGGCAGACTAAGGACAACGGATTTATTTTAGGGGGCATATCCTCTTCTGATTCGGGAGGAGACAAGACGCAGGCTTGTTGGGGTGGGTTCGATTACTGGATGGTGAAAATTGATTCAAATGGTAATAAAATGTGGGATAAGAGATTGGGCGGCACAAATGAAGAGCTATTATGGTGCCTGCAAATAACTGCTGATGGTGGTTATATTTTAGGTGGTTATTCACACTCCGGCATAAGCGGCGATAAAACACAGGATAACTGGGATATCAGTGAAAGCACTGCCGATTACTGGATTGTTAAAACAGATTCGTTAGGCAATAAGCAATGGGATAAGCGGTATGGCGGCACTGATGATGATGAGTTAACTGATTTAATACAAACCCGTGATGGCGGATATATTTTGGTAGGTGGTTCAGCTTCGGATAGCAGTGGGGATAAAACGCAAAATAATTGGGCGCCGGGCAATTATAATTATTGGATAGTAAAGACTGATTCTGCAGGTAACCAGCTATGGGACAAACGTTTTGGTGGTAATGCTGAGGATGAGGCAATATCGGTTGTCGAAACCCCGGATGATGGTTTTGTAATAGGTGGCATTTCAAATTCTAATATAAGTGGAGATAAAACACAAAACACCCAGGGCGGGGATGACTATTGGATAATAAAGATTGATTCACTGGGCAACAAACTATGGGATAAAGATTACGGAGGTACACGTAATGATGACTTATCCAATTTAGTGATTACCAGCGATGGGGGAATTCTGTTAGCTGGTAATTCAGAATCTTCTATTGGCGGAGATAAAATGGAAAACAACGTTGGGGCTCGGCAAACTTGGTTAATAAAAACAGATTCTGCGGGTAACAAGCTTTGGGATAAAACAATATTTGTAAATGGTCCCGCTATAACTTCCAATGCTTTTCAAACACAGGATGGCTGTTATCTAATTGGTAGCTGGACGGCCGCAGAACCCGGCTATTACAAAACCCAAGCCAGTTGGGATTCCTCAGCCGATTATTGGATTGTAAAATTCCGTGATACCACTATTATAACAGGCATTAAAGATATAACCACCAACCTGCAACTAAACGTTTATCCCAATCCATTCACAAACGAGTTAGATATTACCCTCGCCCAACAAAACCTTAAACAAGCCGACTTCAGTATCTGCAACATGCTCGGCCAAACCGTTTACACCCAGCACGAAACCAACCTAAGCCCCAGCTACACCAAAATGCTTGATTTAAGCTACCTGCCTAATGGGGTTTATTTGGTGGAGGTGGTTGTAGATGGAGAGGTGGGTGTTAGGGAGGTGGTAAAACAGTAGTGTAGCCCACCCTGCAAATTGTTTTGGTCGGGAGACCAAAACTTTTCATTGTAAAGTTCGAAGTAATCCGGGGCGGAATACTTCGAACAACGGTTCGAGGGCAGCCCTGTTCAAAAAATGAAGGCCACCATCCAGTCAGGCGCATCTCAGAGCCAGGTTTGGGATGCAAGTACATTAAGTGCTGGTATTTATTACTACCAGACAAAAACAACAGTGGGAAAAAGTTTTACAGGAAAATTGGTTAAATTGTAATTATGAAAGCTATTTGTGTGACGCTTTTACTTAGTAAAACTGTCAAAATAAC
>PMXD01000019.1 GCA_003165895.1 Bacteroidota bacterium
GTATACCACACTTAAACTGGTAATAAACGGCGAACATGTAAACCGAAGCTACTCGTTTTGCAGTTCTCCCTTTGCCGATGAGGATCTGACCATTGCCGTAAAGCGGGTGACAGGAGGGAAGGGGAGCAACTTTATAAACGATAACTTTAAGCCAGGTGTAGAAATTGAGGTGATGGAACCTATGGGTAATTTCCATTCAGTAATTGATAGTGCAAATGCCAAGCAGTATATCCTTTTTGGCGGAGGTTCAGGTATTACCCCTATAATTTCTATTTTAAAGTCGGTTTTAATCAAGGAGCCTAAAAGCAAGGTGGTTTTGTTTTATGGCAACCGTAATCAAAGCAGCATTATTTTTAAGGATAAGATTGAAAAGCTACAAGCTCAATACGGCGACCGTTTAAAGGTTGTGCATATTTTAGATGTTCCTGAAGCAGGTTGGAGCGGTTATTCCGGTTTTATTGTTAAAGACCTGGCATTAAAGCTTTTAAGAGAGAATACAAGCCTTAATTTTCAACATTCAGAATTCTTTATTTGCGGGCCCACGCCTATGATGAAGCAGGTTGAAGAAGCACTGGGGGTATTGCAAGTACCTAAAGAGAAAGTGCATATAGAATATTTTACGGCCAGGGCCGATGAAGATAAGCAAGCCGCCGATGTTGGCTCTGCCACAGCGGGCGCTGAACCCTTTACCGGCAAAACCAAGGTAAAAATTATCTACGACGGCAATACCCGCGAATTTCAGGTAAGTGAAAAAGAAACGATTCTTGAAGCTGCACTGGATGCCGGTTTAGACCCGCCATATTCTTGTATGGTAGCTGCCTGTTGCACCTGCAGGGCCAAACTGATTTCCGGTAAAGTTGAAATGGATGACAGGGAAAGCCTTACTGATGCTGAAATATCGAAAGGTTATGTGCTAACCTGCCAATCGCATCCTAAAAGCCATGGAATAGTTTTGAATTACGATCTTTAGTTGCATAAATAATTTAGAAAGCCCACTTGAGGTTTTTAAATTATTGTGGTAAATTCACCATTATATTAAGAAAACAAACATGGCTAAAATAGATTCATTCGAACAGTTTTTAAAAGGTAAGCATAATTCAAGTTCCTTAAAAAAAATTGATTATGAAAAGAGGGGAGAAACCTGGATTAAATCTGTAAATGAGTTGTATAAACACATAGATGCTTGGCTTGCTCCATTTGAAAGCAAGAATTTATTGAAAATGCAAAAAAGACCCATAAATATTAGCGAGGATTATATAGGAGATTATAAAATTGACCGGTTGGATATTTACCTTGATGATGATTTGATTTCATTAATACCCAGAGGAACGTTAGTTCACGGTGGTGTTGGGGTAGTTGATATGCGAGGACCAGGTAATCAAGTTCGACTCGTAGAGGAAAAATGGGGGGAATGGATTTTTTACATTAAAACACCGTTTTTAGAAACCAGAGAGGTAAATAAACCAAATTTTCAAGAAATTATCCAAACTCTGGTAAATGCATAGTGGGGCACAACTAAAGGAAGATAGAGGGATTGAAGATATTTGGAATTGGTTTGATGATCAACTAATAGCTTTATTGAATTATAGGTATAAAATCAAAAGCGATATTGCAAATAATAATCCTGGTCTTCATAAAAAATTCAATAATTTTTTACCTGAAACTGTCCAAACAATTGATGAAGTAGATAATTACTTTGACAAAAGTGAAAGAAATTTAGAACATCTTGTTTGTCTTGACTTGATTACTGCGACCGAGGCAATAATCCGGCTTGATTNNGGGAGATCGACCTTCCTTAAAAGGTGATTTAATTGAGGCTTGGCAAAATACATTATCAAAAGAGAAAAGATATTTTAGTGATTTCAAAGGACTTCTGATATATAGGAATTGGCTTGCTCATGGTCGATATTGGAACGCAATGCTTGGGGAAACGTATACTCCAGAAAGAACTTTTAAAATTGTAGAAAAAGTAAGAAATATTCTACAGGAAAATAGTCAAAGCACTTAAACAATCTGATTTATGGCTAACAGACTCGTTAAATCATCCGACAAGAAAATATTTGGCGTTTGCGGCGGATTAGGCAACTATTTCGATATTGACCCAACTGTAATCCGCATCATTTTCCTGGTTGCATTTTTATTCCTCGGTTCTGGTTTGTTGCTCTATTTGGTTTTGGCCATAGCCATGCCATCTGAGTAAATTTTGATAATTTTGAGTTCATTTATACCATGAGAACACTTGAATTAAGAATAGGTAAAGTCCACAACGAGAGCGATGTAATGCATTTTTTCGAAGACAATCACGTTCAACGAGGTGATACACTTAAATTGATGTCTGAATCTGAGAATAAAGGTGGAGATGTATTAATAATCGCCATGGTGGTTATATTAATATTAAAACAAATTCTAAATCAAGAGAATAAACGTCAAAATCAGGAAGATGGCGAACGGCTTCTAAATGACCCATTTAAAGGAAAGACCATTGAGGACATTGAGCAGCAAGTAAGCGAGGAATACGGAATAAAAATTGAATTGGAGCTAAAAAGCCCTCAAAATGATGAAAACGAATGGAATTCTTTGTCTTTGAAAAATTTGGAGAAGGCTTATGAAATCAACGAGCCTGATTACAATGACATACAAGTACAGGAACCTAATCCCAGCTATGACCCATGGAAGAAGGATCAATTATAAAAGTAGCATTTCCGCAAGCCGATGGGATAATCAAATTTAGGCCTGCTGTGTTAATTAAAAAGGTTCCACCTTATAATGACTTAATGGTATGTGCGGTAAGCACTCAAATTCAAACTTTTGTTCCAGGTCTTGACCTAATCATCCAACAAGAAGAGAAGGATTTTGGACAAACAAGGTTAAAACAATCCAGCATTATAAGGGTAGCCAAACTAACAACTATACCTATAAAGGATGTAGAAGGCACCATTGGAAATATCGGACCGACCCGATACAAGCAAATTCTGGTACAGCTAAATGTTTTTCTAAGATAGGGCAATGAGATAATAAGTTTAACACTTCGTTTTTATACATGTCCCTCATAGGTCATTTTCATTTCTCAAACATTTTTTCAAATTAGCCTATACAATGCAGCCATTGTTTATAGTTCACTTACACCATAATTTATATTATGTAAAGTAGAAATTGTAAAGAAAAGGGCACCCTCTTAGTGATGCCCTCGCTTCTTCTTTATTTATGTGAATCCATAAAAGCATCAATTTGCTTCAGTGTTCTGTTAACCTGTGCATCGCTCGGATCCAGGTCTGCCGCCTTTTGAAGATAAGGCCTTGCGAGAACATACAGGGCTTTAATTTGCCCGCCCATCTCGTCATACTTTTTTACATCTGCGGCTGAATTGCCCAACTTGTTCATTTCAATATTTATGGCTTTCGCCTTGTTTACATAAACTGCCGCCAGGTTAATATAGGCATTTGTGTATTTAGGGTTAACCTCAATAGTTTTGTTGTAGTAATAAACTACTGAGTCTTCCTTATTTAACTTGTCGTATGCCAGGCCTTTTATAAAAAGCGCGCCTTCGTTTTTAGGTTCTATGTCTAACAGGTTGTTTACAAAAACCAGTGCATCGGTGTATTTTCCACCATCCAGGAAAGTGTTAATCTTCTCAACCAATAAATTGGCATCTTTAGGAAACTTAGCCAGGCCTTCGTCAACTATTTTAATAGCCTGCGCAGTATCTCCCGACTTTTTTAGCGCATTGGCATACTTATCATAAGCTGTAGTACTTGGCGCAATAGCCAGCCATTCTTTATAAACGTTTAATGCAGCTGGCCTATCTCCGGCATTTTCAGCAGATATGGCGGCATTCTTTAAAGCAGTTTCCAACTTAATCGTAGGCTCTTTTTTCCTTGCTTCCAATACCGCGTTAATATCCTTAATGGCATAAAAATACTGGTAAGCCTGGGCATAATTCTTCTTTTGATAATTCTCAACCCCTTCATTAAAGGTAAGTGTTCCCAAAACATACAGGTTGGTAATAGCATCATCCCAATCTTTAAATTTAGGGTCATTCAAATCAGACAACTTTTTGAAAGCCTTTATGGCCTCAAATGCTGAGGTACCGTACTTATTTCTTAAAACGGAGTCCTGAAATATAGTGCGGTAAAGCTGGCCGCGGTAAAACCAGGTCTTTGATTTAGCTGAAGTGGCATCGTTTGCAATTGCTTCATCGCTACACTTGGTAGCCTTTTCCAAATCTTCGGTGCCTCCGCCCTCATCCCGGGTCTTCAAAGCATTCCAAACACAAATGTTATTTCCTTCCTGAGCATATCCTACTGATATGGCCATTAGCAGAGTAACGGCAACTGCAATCTTCTTCATCTGTTTTGTTTTTATGTTTTTAATCGGTTTTCCTTCTTTTAACTACTATTTCAAAACTTAGCGCTGTTTAGGGGTAGACTCTCAACAGCCATACACCCCGGCCTGCGGCCATCCCCTCTCCAGAGGGGAAAACAACTAAATCCTATTCAGCCGTTTCTCCAGAATCATCCGTTGCGCCAAGCTCACCATCCTCCTCCGGATTGTAGCTAAGTTTACCATTCTCAATTTTGGCAATGGCTGCAATGGTGTCTTTGGCATCCAGCTTAATAATTCTTACCCCTTGGGTTGCTCTGCCCATTACCCTTAGTTTGTCCACAGCAATTCTGATGGCTATGCCTGATTTGTTTATAATCATAACATGGTCATTATCAGTTACATTTAGTATGGCCATTAAAGAACCGGTTTTATCGGTTACGCTAATGGTTTTTACCCCTTTGCCACCCCGGTTGGTAATGCGGTAATCTTCAATGTCGCTGCGTTTTCCATATCCTTTGGCCGATAATACCATGATGGATTCTGCCTTGTTTTCCGGGTTAACGGTAATCATCCCAATAATCTCATCCTTTTCATCTTCCAGGGTAACTCCTCTTACACCAGCTGCATTTCTTCCTACCGCGCGAACAGTTTCATCATGGAATCGGATAGCTTTTCCGGCTTTGGTGGCAATTACGATTTCGCTGTGACCCGAGGTAAGTGAAACCTGGACCAGTTCATCTCCTTCACGGATATCGATAGCGTTAACCCCACCTGTCCTTACATTCGAGTAAGCCCTTAAAGTAGTTTTCTTGATGGTTCCCTTCTTGGTACAGAAAATCACGAAGTTGCTATCCAGGTAAGCCTCGTCTACCAGGTTCTTAACCGGTATGTAAGCCATAATCTTATCTTCCTTAGGAATACTTATCAGGTTTTGTATCGCCCTGCCTTTGCCAGTCTTCTCTCCTTCGGGTATGTTGTAAACTTTTAACCAGAAACATCTTCCAAGTTCAGTAAAGAACAGAATATAGTTGTGATTAGTGGCCAGAAACATGTGTTCTATAAAGTCCTCATCCCTGGTTGCCCCGCCTTTACTACCACGTCCTCCCCTGTTCTGGGTCTTATAATCAGCTGACGGTGTTCTCTTTATGTAACCTAAGTGAGAAATTGTTACAACCACTTCATCATCCGAAATCAGGTCTTCCATATTGAAGTCGCCGGCAGCGTATTCGATGTTGGTGCGGCGTTCGTCACCATACTTTTCTCTTACCTCAGCCAGTTCGTCCTTGATGATTTGCATACGCAAAGGCTCTTCAGCCAAAACGCGCTTTAACCATTCAATGGTTTTCATCAATTCGGTGTATTCTTCGCGTATTTTATCCCTTTCAAGGCCGGTTAAGCGCTGTAAACGCATTTCCAGGATAGCTTTTGCCTGAATTTCAGATAATGCAAACTGGGCAATTAAGCCTGCCTTTGCAATGTCGGCGTCTTCTGAACCACGGATTAATTTGATAACCTCGTCCAAATGGTCGATGGCGATCAGTAAACCCTCTAATATATGTGCCCGTTCTTCGGCCTTCTTTAATTCCCATTTAGTACGGCGGATAACCACTTCATGACGGAACTCTACAAAGTGCCCGATCATGTCTTTCAGGTTCAGGATATGCGGACGGCCTTTTACAAGGGCCACGTTGTTTACCCCAAAGCTGGTTTGCAAGCTGGTAAGCGCAAATAGCTGATTAAGAACCACGTTTGAAATTGCATCGCGCTTCAGTTCAATTACAACTCTGATACCGTTTCTATCCGATTCATCGCGCACTTCGCTGATTCCTTCAATCTTCTTTTCATCGCCCAGTTCGGCAATCTTTTTAACCAAATCGCTTTTTACAATCTGGTAAGGAACTTCAGATATGATAATCTGCTCACGGCCGTTTTCCTGGGTTTCAATTTCGGCTTTACCGCGTAAAACCACTTTTCCGCGACCGCTCATAAATGCCTGGCGAACGCCATCGTAGCCATAAATAGTACCACCGGTAGGGAAATCAGGCGCCTTAACTACCTGCATTAACTCATCTATGGTAACATCCTTATTATCAATGTATTTAGATATGCCATCTACTATCTCCGTAAGATTGTGCGGCAACATGTTTGTAGCCATACCTACGGCAATACCCGATGCTCCGTTAATCAACAGGTTGGGTATTCTTGAAGGCAATACGGTTGGCTCTTCCAAACTATCGTCAAAGTTAAGGCCCATGTCAACGGTGTCCTTTTCAATGTCGGCCAGTATATCCTCAGTTATCTTGCGCAAACGGGCTTCGGTGTAACGCATGGCCGCCGGCGGATCGCCNNGTAACGCATGGCCGCCGGCGGGTCATTATCAATGCTACCAAAGTTACCTTGCCCATCTACCAATGGGTATCTTAAACTCCAGTCCTGGGCCATACGCACCATGGCGTCGTAAACAGAACTATCGCCATGCGGGTGATACTTACCTAACACCTCACCCACAATACGAGCACTCTTCTTATATGGCTTACCAGGACTAAGGCCCAGTTCGTTCATAGCAAAAAGCACCCGGCGGTGAACGGGTTTTAATCCATCCCTTACATCTGGAATAGCGCGTGAAACGATTACCGACATTGAATAATCAATGTAGGCGGTCTTCATTTCCTCCTCTATGTTAATAGGAATGATACGGGGTAAGTTGCGCAGGTTTTGGTCTTGCCCGCCTTTGGTAGGGTCTTGCGGGTCGTGTGGGGTCAAATCGTCATCAGCCATAGGTCAGTTTACAGTTTTCGGTTTGCAGTTTTCAGTTTAAAACAGGCTGCTTTGATTTTGGTAAAGCAGGTGGAAAAATTCAAAAAACTTATTTAGCTTAAATTTAAGCGCCCAAATATAGTGTTTCGACACCCCCCTTGCAAGGGGTACTAACGACTAATTTTCCACATTTAAAGGAGAATTTTATAGGCAGTTGTTGTTTGTGACAATTATTTATGAATTATGATTTTTGAT
>PMXD01000249.1 GCA_003165895.1 Bacteroidota bacterium
TGAATTATGAAAGAGGTCTATTGTTTCCTCAATTCTTCATTTTCAGCAATACCGTATTTGCTTCAACAAAGTTTTTCTCAGCTACAAAAACTTCTTCTACTTCTCCATCGCTGTGCGCTTCAATGGTAGTTTCCATTTTCATGGAACTAATTACCAGCAGGCCTTTGCCTGATTTTACCAAGTCGCCGGGTTTAACCAGCACTTTTACTATTTCGCCGGGCATGGGGGAGATGTATCCTCCTTTGGCAAGCGCAGCCCCCGGCTCAACAAAGCGAGGAACTTCGGTAAAGCGATAAGTGCCTTGTTCGGGATGATGAATAAACGCGCCAACGTTGTTAATAGCTATAAAATAGGTTTTGCGCTGACTGCCGATGAGGCAACTGATTTCAGGCCCTTCAATTGTTATCAGTTGAGCGCTTAACTGTTGTTCGCCGATTTTAATTTCAAACTTTTGGTTGCCCAGGTGGCGGTACGCAACCTGTATTTTTTCACCGGCCAATTCAAGCGTATATAACTGGTGCTGATAAAAAATATTTCTCCACCCGTTTAAAGAAGGGGGGAATGTTTCGCTTTCCCTTCTTCCGTTCCAGTTATAAAGTAATGCTGCTATGGCCATTTCATGAAGAGCGCCGGCAGTTGGTATGTTTTTGTAGTTTGAATATTCCCGCTCAATCAGTTTGGTATCAAAGGAGCCATCAACAAACGACGGGTTTTGCAGCAGTTCTTTCAAAAAGTCTTTATTGCTGGTAATACCCAGAATGCTCATTTTATCAAGCGCCAGATACATGCGCGATATGGCTTCCGTTCTGTTATTGCCGTACGAAATTACTTTGGCTATCAGCGAATCGTAATACACTTCAATTTTAGAGCCCGTTTTTACCCCACTATCGTACCGCAGGCCTTTTAAATGGGGTTCGCTCCAATAAAGGATGTCGCCGGTTGCCGGGAAGAAATTATTCTCAGGGTCTTCAGCACAAACGCGGCACTGGATGGAGTGGCCGTGTTGTTTTATGTTTTCTGAACTTACTTTTAATGGCATTCCCTGTGCCACTTCTATTTGTAATTGAACAAGATCCAGCCCGGTGGTTTCTTCTGTAACCGGGTGTTCAACCTGCAGGCGCGTGTTTACCTCCAGAAAATAGAAATTGCCTTCCTTGTCGAGTATAAATTCAACCGTACCTGCGTTGGTGTATTTAATAGAGCTGGCTGCGGCAACTGAGGCACCGCCCATTTTCTTTCTTAGTTCTGCATTTAATGATGGCGAAGGACTTTCTTCAATAACTTTTTGATACCTTCTTTGTAAAGAACACTCGCGCTCAAAAAAGTGCGTGTAGTTACCGTGCGTATCACCGAATATCTGAAACTCGATATGCTTGGCCGATGAAAAATATTTTTCCATTAACAAAGTTCCGTCTCCAAAACTTTTGTTCGCTTCCCGGCTTGCTCCTTCAACAGCAGCGTCTAACTCAGATGCTGCGTGCACAATGCGCATACCTTTTCCGCCACCGCCTGCAGATGCTTTCAGCAGGACCGGAAATCCGATTTTTTCGGCTTCCTGTTTAAAGCGTGCAGGTGTTTGGTCTGCCCCGTTATAACCGGGCACCACCGGTACCCCGGCCTTTTTCATAATTTCTTTAGCGCTGATTTTTGAGCCCATTACTTCTATCACTTCTGCAGCGGGCCCAATAAAAACAATACCCTCATCTTTACATCTTTTCGAGAAGCTTGAGTTCTCTGATAAAAATCCGTAGCCCGGATGTATGGCATCGGCACCGGTTAATTTTGCGGCGGCAATTATTTTATCCTGGTTTAAATAGCTATCGGCAGCGTAAGCCCCGCCTATGCAAACGGCTTCATCAGCTTTGCTTACAAATAATGCCTGTGCATCGGCATCAGAAAAAACAGCTACGGTTTTAATACCCATATCGGCAGCAGTGCGCATAACCCTGATGGCTATTTCTCCGCGGTTGGCTATCAGTATTTTTTTAATTGTCTTCATCTTTTAGTATTAGTATTGAGTATCAAGTATTAAGTATTAAGTATTTAGATAGGACAGTCTGCCCGGTGGTTGGCGGGGGTGCCACAGGTGTTGGAAAGATTCGCTTTTTCATATTTCGTGCATTTCTTTCGCGTAGTGTCTCACCTTCTCCTGCGCCCCCTCCAGAGCAGGGCTGTTTNNACTCTCTTAATAGAATGAAACAGGCCTGCCCTCCAGAGGGGAACATCATTCTATTTTCTTCGCTGCGCTTGAAAATAGAATGGCAAAAACATCTTCCCAACACGTGTGGCGGGGGTGCCAACCACGAGAGAAAATTCTCACCACCCCCTGCACCCTCCCGAGTAAGTCGGGATGAAACACCGCCAGCGGGGGACATACTTCGTTTTTCGGCGCTTCGCTTGAAAAACGAAGAACTTATAATCACTTTCCCAATTTGAGTTGCACCTGGCAAGACATTACATGCGGAATACTCCATATCCTTCTGTTCCTTTAACGGGTACCTGATGTATTACATCCAGGCACAGCTTCAAATAGTTTCTTGTTTCGCGGGGGTCAATTACCCCATCATCCCAAAGCTGGCCTGAGGCATACCAGGCGTTACTTTGTTTTTCGGCTTCTTTTACCATAAAGCCGGCCATTTGTTTGCCTTGCTCTTCATCATAAGCGATGCCCGATTTTTCGGCGGCCTGCCTGCCAATTATTTGCATAACACCTGCCAGCTGGTCGGGCCCCATTACGGCTATTCTTGAATTTGGATAACTGAATAAAAAGCGCGGTTTATAGGCCCTGCCACACA
Source organism: Bacteroidota bacterium (assembly GCA_003165895.1). GTDB lineage: Bacteria > Bacteroidota > Bacteroidia > Chitinophagales > LD1 > Bog-950. The sequence goes on from PMXD01000249.1 coordinate 2,796, forward strand.
TGGCATAATTGCCGGCACCGTAACTTGCACCGGTAATGATTGTAATGGCCGGTACTGCACTATTGCTTACCGCATTAATCAGTTTAGCGCCGTTTTTAATTATGCCCTCTTCCTCATATTTTCTGCCCACCATAAAGCCGGTAATGTTTTGCAGGAACAGGAGTGGAGTATCGTTTTGATTGCAGAGCTGAATAAACTGTGCGCCCTTATTAGCTGCTTCTGAAAACAACACTCCGTTATTAGCGAGTATGCCTATCCGGTATCCATTAATATTGGCATAACCGGTAATTAGTGTAGAGCCGTACAAAGGTTTAAATTCCGAAAACTCTGAACCATCTACTATCCGGGCAATTAACTCGCGCTGGTCGAAAGGAATGCGGACGTCGGCTGAAACTATGCCTAAGATTTCTTCTTTATCATACTCCGGTTCATTTACTTCCTGCCGGTCAGGGGCATGAGGCGATTTAAGATTTGCCATTATTTCGCGCGCCAGTCTTATGCCATCCAGTTCATCCTCGGCCAGGTAATCAGATACGCCGGAGATGGTGCTGTGCATTTTTGCGCCGCCTAACGACTCTTCATCTGTAACCTCATTAGTGGCCATTTTTACCAGTGGCGGGCCGGCTAAAAAAACCTTGGCTTCGTTTTTTACCATGATAACGTAATCAGACATGCCGGGTATATATGCGCCACCGGCGGTGCTGTTACCAAATACGATTGAAATGGTTGGGATGCCCGCTTTAGAGCGCCTGATAATTTCTCTGAAATTAGCGCCGCCGTAATTAAATATCTTGGCCTGATCCGGAAGATTTGCACCGGCAGATTCTACCATGTTAATAGCTGGCAGTTCATTCTCCAAAGCAATTTCGCCAATGCGTAAACCTTTTTGCAGCGTGGCATAATCTATGGCCCCGCCTTTGATAGTACCCACGTTCGAATTGACCATCGTTAAGCGGCCACTTACAAAACCGATACCTGCTACAATGGTTCCACCGGCGCCAAAGCCATCGGTGCCCCAACCTGCCAGCGGCAGCAATTCCATAAATGGGGAATCGGCATCCAGCACTAACTCTATCCGCTCGCGGGCTAACAGGCGCCCGGCTTTTTTTGTTCGTTCAAGGTATTTGGGCTCGCCCTGAAAAAGGGCTTCTTTATATTTGGCATCCAGCTCGGATATTTTATCCTGCATCAATTTGTAATTGCGCTGGTAGCCCTCAGAGTTGCGGTTTATTTTGGTCTTAAAAATAGCCATTCGGGTTGCTTTAATTTCTGAGGTCAAGTTAAAATGTTTTTTCGAAATTCAAACAACTGTTCGAATTTTAGGTTGAATTTTTGGATTTGGGCAGGAGGGCATATCCGCACAAATGTTTGGAAGAAGCGGTTTTCACAGTTTTGGTTTCTATAATAATATAATGACTCACCACCCCCTACACCCCCGCCGGCGGCAGGGCTGTTTCATTCTTACAAAACAGTCTAAAAAAGGCGGCTCCTACGGAGCGCAACAGCTTTTTACCTTGTATTTCTACAAACAGACGGTTCCTACGGAACGTAAATACTCCTTTTTCAATGGTCTTTCAAAACGCTGCAGAGCAGCCGACTGCTTGTAGCAATAAACGACGACATTGTTGCGCTCCGTAGGAGCCGCCTGAAAGTGAAACTTCAGAGAATGAAACAGTCCTGCCGCCAGCGGGGGACAATCTTTGGTTTTCGGCGCTTCGCGCGAAAACCAAGGAGACAGAAGGGACTTATTGGCCGGTGAAGAAATCGGAGGCTTTAATTAAGCATATTTTTCAGCTTGTCTTCATCCACTATAAAAACTTTGCCATCGCGGATGTCAATCAGTTTTTCGCCTTTAAAATCGCTGAGGGTACGTATTAAAGATTCGGTTGCGGTGCCAACTATTTGTGCCAGGTCCTCGCGCGATATTTCAAGCCGGGGTTTATCGGCCGGGGTTTTTTTGAATTTATCATACACCTGTAACAGGCCGGTGGCTATCCGTTTTCTTAAAGAGTTGTAAGCCAGTGAAACCAGCTTTTCTTCCTTTTCGGTAACATCGCGCGATAGCATTTTAATAAAGGTTTGCGCCACCGAACTATCGCTGCCCAAAAGGGCTAAAAAATCGGGCTTGGGTATTACCATCAGTTCGGCTTCCTGCAGTGCTTCGGCGGTATCATGGTAGGCGGTATCTTCCATCAGGGGTATATATCCCAAAAACTCTCCTTCTTTATAAATATCGGTTATCAGCTCTTTTCCCAGTTCGTTTATTTTAAAGGTTTTCACTTTGCCTTTGCTTACAAAAAATAAGCTTTCCGGCAATTGGCCTGCCGAGTAAATAATCTGTTTCTTTTTTAAGTAAAGGGTTTGGCGGCTTTCGGAAATCAGGGAACTGTTTCCGGTTTTACGGGCTACTTTTAAAAACTCATTTACCCCATCGTTGTTGAGCGCAAATTCTTTTTTTAACTGGTCCTTTTTCTTCAGGCGGGTTTCAATAGCGCTTAACAATTCAACGTCATCAAAAGGTTTGGTAATATAATCATCGGCACCTAACTCCATGCCTTTCCTAAAGTCCGAACGCTCAGACTTGGCGGTGAGAAAAATAAATGGGATAGAGGATGTTTTGGGTTCTTTATTTAACGCATTTAATACGCCATAACCATCAAGTTCAGGCATCATTATATCACAGATAACAAGATCAGGCAGTTCGCGCACTACCATTTCTACCCCAATTTTTCCATTTGCGGCACCCACTACCTCGTAATTTGAAAGCTCAAGGATTTCGGTAATATTTTCCCTTACTGCTTTATTGTCTTCAATCAGCACTATTCTTTTACTCATAAACAAATAATTTCAGATAGGATGAAATTAGCAGGAATTTGGAAAAAACAGAAAATATTGTTTTAGTGACAGTTAAGTTTNNTGCGGGTCATCAAGTGGTTTATTAAAGAAGCCTTTGACATGTTTATTGGTAAGCGATTTTAATTTACCGGCATCGCGGCCCGAAGACGTAAGCATAAATACGTGGGTGTTTTTTAAGCATTTGCCGTATTTTTCAAAATGCGCTAAAAATTCAAAGCCATCCTTTACGGGCATATTTATATCCGGCAAAATTACTTCGGGGCAAACCGGGCTTTTTTCCAGGTAATCCATGGCGGTGCTGCCGTGTGTGGCTTCGTGTACATTGCAGTTAACTTTATTATCGCTAAAAAAAATGCGGTTTAAAAAGTTAAACCCCTCGTTGCCGTCAACCAATAATACATTTTTCAGTTCCATGCGTTAATAATAAACCGGTTAAGAAAATGGTTGCTTTGGTTATTGTGCACGTTCAGGTTTTATCCGGGCTTAAATTTATACCGGCAGGGGCCTTTCTTTTGCAAAATAAAGATAATAAAATAGAAACTAACCAGGAAGCTGGTTAAAATTGAATCCAAATGCAAT
>PMXD01000005.1 GCA_003165895.1 Bacteroidota bacterium
CGGCGCAGGCAAATTGAATGTTTTAGAAACAGCTTTAGCCAAAGGTGGCACTTTAATTTTGGAGGAGTAGATATTGCAAGCTGTTTTGGTCAGGAGACCAAAACGGTTTATTGGAAGTTTCTAAGTAATCCGAGGCGGAATACTTAGAACAACGGTGAAACCCATTTGAAAGATATGCAGACGATATAGTAATCCATTGCAGGAGCAAAGAAGAAGCAGAAGAATTATTAGAGAGGTAAAGAAGGGGTTTTGTCAGTTCACGCCATAACTATAGGGCAAATTGATTTACCAATCAACAAAATATATGCTTGCCAAACACAACAAGATACCATTGGAAAAAATGTTACGCAGGTTTTTGTAAAAGATGATGAACATATTTACAGGATTCCTTCACCCTTACGTGGTTTGTTTGCTAAGATTGATGACCCTTCTTTTTTATGGGTAGATAAGAATGTCTTCATTCATAAAAACCACATACAAGACCCGCTTGAAATTAAGCTAAGTGCCAAGGTCACTTTATATGGTAATCAGTTTAAAGTTTCACGAAGGAAGATGAAGCAATTTTATTAAGCAGTCTTTCGCGGTCATTACCCGAAATACACAATCGAAGATTGCCACAGCCTTTTTTCTTTTATTTTTTTACGGGAAAAGACTTCGCAATGACATTTTTATTTTAATGCATCGCGTCTCTACGGGCAATTTACGGCCTATTTTAGGTTTAACGCACATGGGTAAAAGCATAAACCGCCTTGAGGGGTTTGTGCCTTGTAGGTGGTTTAGAATTGAAAAAAAACGGGTACCACTGTACCCGTGCATAAATGACTTAAATTGGTGATAATGAGCAAATTAGTTAAAATAAAGTGACACCGTCCCGACACGGTGTCATCGGTGTTGCAGTTAAGAGGGAGATATATCCTCATCCTTACCGTTAATTATCAGTTCAATCTTTTTTAGTTGTTCGGGTTTTAGCTGTTCTATCAGTTGCTGGTTAATGATGGTGTTATTGATTTGTATATAGTTGTTTTGGTTGATAACGGTGGCGGCGGGCGTTCCGGTTTGTTTGGTGGCGGCATCCATATATATTTTGGCGGCTTTGAGGTCGCCGTGGAGGGCCTGCCTTAATACGCCGCCCATTACGCGGGGCAGCATCATACCTATGCCATTGTTTTGGTCGCTTAGGTTGGGGCTGTTGTTGTAAGAAGCTAAATGTCTTTTTACACAGGTGCGGCTTAGTTTGGCACCGGAGGCTATATCGGCAGTGGTTGGCATGTTGCCGGTTTCTTTAACGTAGCGTTCTATTATAACTGCAATTTTACGGTGGTTAAATTCCCACACTTCATTTTGGTCGAGCAAGGATGAAGTTTGCTCTATGTAGCGGTCGAGTTCTTCGCCGTGGAGGCAGGGGATTTTGGAGTGGATGAACTGGAGGAAGTCGGCTTGCTCGGCGGTGGTGAGGATGTTGAGGTGGCGGCGTTCAATTTTTTCGAGTTTCATCAGTTCGTCGAACTTTTGGGGGATAGCGGGAGTTGTTTGCATAGCAGTTGTTTTTAGTATGCAAGTTAGGGGGGCAGTGCGCAATGTATTTGCGTAGTGAATATATTGTTTCGCACGGAGGGAAATGCAGAGGGAACAGCCGAGGAATACAATCCTCACCCTGCCCTCTCCGAGGGAGAGGGTTCTAATACATCCGGGATAAACTCCACGGTGGTCCCCATCGCTTCGGGATTGCTTCATGCCCAAAGCTGCGTTCGCAATGACGCATATTTTGAGGGTTTGCCTGCAAACAAAAACCCCTTCCAGTTTCCTGAAAGGGGTTTGTATAAATCTAAGGTCTAAAATCTAATATCTTGCTTCTGCTAAATATTACATCATTCCGCCCATGCCGCCCATGTCTGGCATACCGCCGCCGTGACCGTGGCCTTTGTCTGCTTCTGGTTTGTCAACTATTACCACTTCGGTAGTTAACAGCATAGAGGCGATAGAGGCTGCATTTTCCAATGCAATACGGGTTACTTTGGTAGGGTCGATAACACCGGCTTTTTTCAAGTTCTGGTATTCGTCGGTGCGGGCGTTGTAACCGAAGTCGTCTTTGCCTTCGCGCACTTTCTGAACTACGATAGAACCTTCTAAACCGCTGTTAGCGATGATTTGACGAAGAGGCTCTTCAATCGCTCTGCGAACGATTGCTATACCGGTAGTTTCGTCGTCGTTTTCGCCTTTCATTTTATCAAGCGAAGTTTGAGCGCGGATGTAAGCAACACCACCACCTGCAACTATACCTTCTTCAACGGCAGCGCGTGTAGCGTGTAATGCATCATCAACACGGTCTTTCTTTTCTTTCATTTCAACTTCAGTAGGGGCGCCAATGTAAAGCACGGCAACACCACCCGAAAGTTTAGCTAAACGCTCTTGTAATTTTTCTTTATCGTAGTCAGAAGTTGTTTTTTCAATCTGAGCTTTGATTTCTTCAATACGGCCTTTAATCAATTCTTTTTCGCCTTTACCGTTTACGATAGTAGTGTTGTCTTTGTCAATTACTACTTTCTCAGCCTGGCCAAGGTAAGTGAAATCGGCGTTCTCTAATTTGTAGCCCATTTCTTCGCTGATAGCTATACCACCGGTAAGGATGGCAATGTCTTTCAGCATTTCTTTTCTTCTGTCGCCAAAGCCCGGAGCTTTAACCGCGGCAACTTTGATAGTGCCACGCAGCTTGTTAACTACCAGGGTAGCTAATGCTTCGCCTTCCACTTCTTCAGATATAATTACCAACGGACGTCCGCTTTGTGCAACTTTCTCCAGTATAGGAAGCAGTTCGCGCATGTTGCTTATCTTCTTATCGTAGATGAGCAATAAAGCGTTTTCCAGTTCAGCTTCCATGCTTTCAGGATTGGTAACGAAATATGGAGAAAGGTAGCCACGGTCAAATTGCATACCTTCAACAGTCTTAACTTCAGTTTCAGTTCCTTTAGCTTCTTCAACCGTGATAACACCTTCGGTGCCCACTTTCTTCATAGCGTCAGCTATCATTTTGCCTATTTCGTTGTCGTTATTGGCAGAGATAGAAGCAACTTGCTCAATTTTGCTGAAATCCTTTCCAACGCTTTCAGATTGTTTCTTTAAGCTTTCAACAATAACTTTAACGGCTTTGTCGATACCGCGCTTTAAATCCATAGGGTTAGCGCCTGAAGCCAGGGCCTTTAAGCCGGGGCCTACAATTGCCTGGGCCAATACTGTAGCAGTAGTGGTTCCGTCACCAGCCTGATCGGCAGTTTTAGAGGCAACTTCTTTGCACATTTGTGCGCCCATGTTTTCGATAGGGTCTTCCAGTTCAATTTCTTTAGCAACAGATACACCGTCTTTAGTAACAGAAGGCGCTCCGAATTTTTTGTCGATAATAACATTGCGGCCCTTAGGTCCGAGGGTAACTTTAACGGCATTAGCCAGTTTATCAACGCCGGCTTTCAGTTTATCGCGGGCATCTTTTTCGAATAGAATCAGTTTTGACATAGTAATAGGTTTTAAGTTCTTTTTTAAAAATCAATTTTGAGAAATTACTAAAGGCAGTTTAACACAAAGAGCACTAAGAAACAGCCAATACAAAGCCCACAAAGAAAATTTTATTCTTAGTGCTCCCTGCCTACCGGCAGGCAGGTTTGTATAAACCTTTGTGAACTTAGTGAGTAACTGCATTTCTTTTTTATTTCAGCCTTTTAATCAAAGAATGGCGAAAATGTCCGATTCTCTCATTATCAGGTAATCTTGTCCGTCAACCTGGATTTCGGTACCAGAGTATTTGCCGTAAAGGATAGAGTCGCCAACTTTAACGGTGGTTGGTTCGTCTTTTTTACCGGGGCCGGCAGCTATTACCGTTCCGCGTTGTGGTTTTTCTTTTGCTGAATCAGGGATAATGATACCGCCTGCAGTTTTTGTTTCTGCCTCAGCAGCCTTTACCAGCACTCTGTCTGCTAAAGGTTTAAGTTTTACGTCTGCCATAATTGTATGCTTTTGTTTAGTTTAAAAATTGACCCCAAACCGGGGATATTTTGAGTAACTCCTTGTTATCATAGTTCGTGCCAAGCGGATTTTTCTGGCAATTTGGCAGATTGCCAACAGCCGCCCCTTCCATCCCCTAAAGGGGATACCAGGGCATAACAGCCAAATACAACCCTAATCACAGGCCTTTATTTTGTATTAGGCTCTGGTTTCCCCTTTAGGGGACGGAAGGGGCGGCTGCATATTATCTCTTTTCCTGGCTAAAATTCTTCAAATCGCTCATAATCTGGTTAGCGATGTGGTCGGCGGTGGTTTCAGAGTTGCTTTCGGCGTAAATACGGATAATGGGCTCGGTATTGCTACGGCGTAAATGCACCCATTCGCTTTCAAAGTCTATTTTAACCCCGTCCATGGTATTTACCGGATACTTCTTATACTTCCGCTCAATTTCACCAAAAAGCAGGTCGATATTAACGGATGGGTCAAGGTCAATCTTCTTTTTGGCTATGTGGTAGTTAGGGTACGATGCCCTTAAAATAGAGGCATTTTTGCCTGTTTGGGCCAGATGGGTTAAAAACAATGCAATACCTATTAAAGCATCGCGGCCGTAATGCAGCTCAGGATAAATAACCCCGCCGTTGCCTTCGCCTCCAATAACGGCGTTTACTTCTTTCATCTTTTCTACCACGTTCACCTCTCCTACTGCACTGGCAAAGTATTCGCCACCGGCTTTTAAGGTTATATCGCGCAGGGCGCGGGTTGATGACAGGTTAGAAACTGTGTTGCCTTTCTTTTTGCTCAAAACATAATCAGCCACTGCAACCAGTGTGTATTCTTCGCCAAACATTTCGCCATCCTCGCAAACAAGGGCCAGGCGGTCTACATCCGGGTCAACGCAAATACCCAGGTCGGCGTTTACTTTCTTTACTGTTCTTGATAGTTCGCTCAGGTTCTCAGGCAGTGGCTCGGGGTTATGCGGAAACAGGCCGTTGGGCTCGCAATATAGTTCAGTAACCTGCTCTACACCCAATGCATGCAGCAGTTTAGGTAAAGCAAGGCCACCGGTAGAGTTTACACAGTCAATAACCACTTTAAAGTTACGGGCTTTAATAGCCTTAACATCTACCAGTTCAAGCTTCAGAATCTGTTCTATGTGCTTTTCAATATAGCCGGTTTTCAGGGTATAAGAGCCTAACGCAGTAACTTCTTCAAACTCAGTTTGCTGGTCTTCCGCTAAGCGTAACACCTCCTCTCCTGCATTGGCAGAGATAAATTCGCCTTTTTCGTTCAGCAGTTTAAGCGCATTCCATTGCTTGGGATTGTGCGAGGCCGTAATGATAATACCGCCACCGGCTTTTTCTTCGTCCACCGCCAGTTCAACGGTTGGTGTTGTAGAAAGGCCGAGGTCAACCACATCAATACCTATTGACTGAAGTGCGCCAACCACTATACTGCTTACCATCTGGCCGCTGATACGGGCATCGCGGCCGATAACCACTTTTTTATGTACCGAGTTTTGCTTTACCCATTTGCCGAAGCCGATGGTAAACTTCATGATGTCGAGGGGAGTAAAATTTGTATCCGGAAATCCACCAATAGTTCCGCGAATTCCTGATATGGATTTTATGAGT
>PMXD01000194.1 GCA_003165895.1 Bacteroidota bacterium
CAATATATCCAGTAATTCGTCTTCCTTGTTTTGTTTAACGGTTACTACTACGCGGCTTTGCGATTCGCCGAAGAGGAAGGCATCTTTGCGGATGTCGGAGTCGGTTTCAATTTCAAAGCCTTTTTTACCGGCCATAGCTGATTCCAACAAAGTAATAAACAGACCGCCTTCAGATATATCATGTGCTGATTCGATTACCTGTTCGCGGATAAGGTCTTTCACAGAATTTTGAACGGCAACTTCTGTTTGCAGGTTAAAGTACGGAGCAGGTGATTTGGTGATGCCATGGTAATTAACCAGGTACTCGGAAGATGAAATATCGTTTTTCATTTCGCCGATAACATAGATGCGGTCGCCTGAGTTTTTGAAATTCAGGGTCATCAGGGTTTCTTTATCTTCTACCAAACCTATCATACCAATAGTTGGGGTTGGGAAAACCGCCCCGCCTTCGGTGCTTTGGTTGTAGAAAGAAACATTGCCACCGGTTACAGGGGTTTCCAGGGCCACGCAGGCAGCCGTCATACCTTTAATAGTGTTTACAAACTGCCAGTATACCTCAGGCAAATAAGGGTTACCAAAGTTAAGACAGTTGGTAATAGCAGATGGCTCACCACCACTGCAAACTATATTGCGCGCAGCTTCTGAAACTGCAATTTGCGCACCTACAAATGGGTCGGCCCAAACATAGCGGGCATTGCAATCAACAGTAACGCAAAGGCGCTTGTTGCTGTCGTGTATCCTGATAACTGCTGCATCGCTTGGCTTATTGGTAGAAGTGTTTGCAATACCTACCATTGAGTCGTACTGCTCAAACACCCAGCGCTTAGAGGCTATGTTTAACTGGCCGCTCAAATGCTCAGCCACTTTTTTAAGGTTATCGGGCTCTACCACCGATTCAATATCAAATTTCTTGTTCTCGTTAAAGTAAGCAGGCTCTTTAAATTCGCGGTCGTAAACCGGTGCGCCGCCACCCAACACTAAATCGTGGGCAGGTACTTTGGCAACCAGTTCATTACCTACGTAATATTCCAAATCGCCACCGGCAGTTACTTCGCCTATAATAGCACAGTGAAGGTCCCACTTGGCAAATACAGCTTCCACTTCTTTTTCCATGCCCTTTTTAACCACTATCAGCATACGCTCCTGCGATTCTGACAGCAGTATTTCCCAGGGCTTCATGTTTTCCTGGCGGGTAGGTACTTTATCTAACCAAACCTTCATACCCGATTTGCCTTTGGCGCTCATTTCGGAGGTTGAGCAGGTAATACCCGCGGCACCCATATCCTGCATGCCTACAACAGCGCCGGTTTTTATCACTTCAAGCGAGGCTTCTAACAAAAGCTTTTCTGTGAAAGGGTCACCTACCTGAACTGCCGGTAGGTCCTTAACCGATTCGGCTGTAATATCTTTAGATGCAAAGGCTGCACCGTGTATACCATCTTTACCAGTTGACGAACCAACAATATAAACGGGGTTACCCACGCCCTGTGAAATGGCCGAAACAGTTTCACCGGTTTTAACTATGCCCACGCTCATTGCATTTACAAGCGGGTTGGTTTGGTAAACCGAATCAAAATAAACTTCGCCTGCAACGGTTGGCACACCAAAGCAGTTGCCGTAATCGCCAATGCCTTTAACAACGCCTTTTAACAGGTGCTTGGTTTTTTCGTTTTTCAAATCGCCAAATCGCAGCGAGTTAAGTGCCGCAATTGGGCGGGCGCCCATAGTAAATATATCGCGGTGTATTCCACCCACACCAGTTGCGGCACCCTGGTAAGGTTCAAGCGCAGAGGGATGGTTATGCGATTCAATCTTAAACGCGCAGGCAAGTCCATCGCCCAGGTCAACTAATCCGGCATTTTCTTCGCCTGCTTCAACCAGCAGGTGTTTGCCTTTGCGGGGCAATGTTTTAAGCCATTTAATCGAATTTTTATAGCTGCAATGTTCGCTCCACATGACTGAAAAAATGCTCAGCTCGTTAAAGTTTGGTAGCCGGCCCAGTATCTGCTTTATTTTTTCAAACTCATCGGGTAGCAATCCCAATTGTTTTGCGGTTTCTACGTTAGTTCCTTCAAGATGTGCTGCTGCGCTCATAAATAGTTTTATCGGTTTGGATTTGATTTAAAGGGCAAATTTAGTTTTCTAATTCCTTTTTGAAAGCCGTTGTTGATAAAAATGAGGGTAAGGGGCGCTTTTTAATTTGCGGATTTTAAGATTAATTATGCTATAGCTTTTTTTTAACGTCTGGTTTTTAGACTACACTTGCACCTGCTAAATACACCCAAATCCATGAAAATTAAAATAATGCTGGCTTTTGTTGCGTTGCTTATTAGTATACCGGCATGTAAAAAAGGCAATACTTTCAGCGGCGCTAAAGTTTACCAGGTAAATAACTTTTCGCCTATTGGCGGCGGGTATACCGAAACCTTTACCTATAACGCTAACGGTACCGTGGCTACCATGGTTAAAAATAATGGTACCAAATATGCTGTTTATTACGAGGGCGATACGGTAACTGTTGCCCAACTTAATGGCCTGGGGCAAACAACCAGCGCTATTGCATATATCACAAATAGTTCAGGCTACTCAACTTCCTGGCAAGGCCAGTTTGTTGACCAGCATAATTCAGGTGGTTTTAGTTATGATGTTAATGGGATGCTTACCCAGGCAACCACATACGTTAATAAGGTGCTTACAAATACAGATAACTACACCAACAACAGTGCAAAAAATGCAGTAGAAATTCAGCATGTTAGCCCAAGCACGACTACTGTTTATGATTATTATACCTTCCTTAGCTCTAATCTCAATACTATTGGCGTTCAGGATTTTGGCCAGTATTACCTGGGTGTTAGTTCCTCAGACTTACTTTCAACCGATGTTCAAATAAACCAGAATGGCGATACAACTGATATAATCACCTACGGTTACCGGTATAATGGCAGTTCGTATGTAGATACCATGGTAGCTTACCACCGGAATGGTGAACTGGCCGATTCTCTTACTTATACTTACTATTAGAGGTGTTCAGGTGTTAACGTGTTCAGGTGTTCAAGTGTTCAGGTAAACTTGGTTTGGTTTTTTGTTCAGGGAGTGATTAAAACGACTGCCTTTTTAGTGCCTGTTTGAAAAGCTGCCAATCATTTTGGTTAATCAGCAAATCCGCGTAACGGAATCCTGTGTCCTTTAAGAAAAGCGGTAATAAAACTATTGCCGAAACAGTAAACGATAAGGTGGCTGCAAGGCCGGCGCCACTCATTACATACCGGGGTATTAATAACCAGCTAAATATAAGGAGTGAGGAAAACCCTGCCAGATTTGAGATAATCAGGCTTTTGTATTTACCGGTGCCCAGGTAAAAGCTGCTTATAACCAGGGGAAAGCTATATACTAAGATGCCCGGAAACAGGAAACGGATGCTGTGCTTTACATCGCTAAAACCCGGCCCGAAAATGAAAGCATAGGCCTGAGATGGAACCAGCCAGATGACGAACAGGGCCGCCGTGCATAATGCAAAGCTTATCTTAAACAAGCGCAATGCCCTTTCGGCCTCGCGCTTTAAATCGGCTGAGTTGGCGGTGTTTACATAATGCACGGTAGCAATGCTGCGCGGAATAATCCAAACGGATTCAAGAATGGAAATGCCGATGGAAAATATGCCCAGGTATTTGCTGCCCTGCTGCAGGCTTAACTGGTAAAAGTAATAGCGCAGATTAAGCAGTTGCAATATTTCAACCAATTGAAACAACAGGCCAAACCGGAAAGAACTTTTTAGCTCTTTGGCAGAAAAAAAGTCTTCGGAAACCCTGAACCGGACATGTTTTTTTACTAAGAAAAAACTTATAACCATGGTAATTGCGTAAGCAACCAGCGATGCATAGATGTAGGCATAGGCATCGCTGATATGCATAAAATAAAAGCAGAAAAGAACACCTGCCAACTGTAGGAGCAGGGGAATGAGTTGTATGATATTTGAATGGCTTATTTGCTTTCGTCCGAGTAAGACGGTTTGGTGTATGCTGATAACGGCTGAAAAGAAGCTTAACAACACAATAGAGGGTACGTGATAAGCATGTATTATGTTGGTTAGTTTAAGAAACACAAACCCGGCAACAGCAATTAAAACCGACCAGAAATAAGCGGGCAAAACCAGCAATTCGAGCTTGTTGCGGGGTATAAGGTATACCAAAACCTGTCCGCCTAAAATATTGCTTAAAAAGATAAGAAACCAGGTGGTAGTTATTATCAGGGTAACCTCTCCTTTTACCGCAGGGCCCGAGTGCCGGGCAATAAGCAGGGCAATAAGGAAGTTGAGCGCTGTTGAAAGCGCCCGGGCTATTACTGTATTAAGTATAAGTTTCTGCAAAAGATCTTTGTTGGATGGTAAACCTCTGAAAAAAACAGAACATTGTACAGGTTATTTTTGCGCATGGGCCGTAGAGACGCGATGCATCGCGTCTCTTGTGGAATGTGCCGCGCATGGTTGTAGAAACGCGGTTCTCCCCGCATCTTGTGGATTGTGCCCTCACTGGTAAAAGACGCGATGCATCGCGTCTCTACTTGTATTCTACCACTTAAAAGCGACATTTGCCTTGAATAATCAAACACGAATGACCCATAAATTTGGAATTGCGATACATGGCGGTGCAGGTACAATACTTCGCTCATCTTTAACTCCTGAAAGGGAGAAGCTTTATAAGGATGCCCTTCATACGGCATTAACGGCTGGGTATTCGGTTTTAACGGCGGGAGGTAGCTCGCTGGATGCCGTTGAAACCGCTATAAGAAGCCTGGAAGATTGCCCGCTGTTTAATGCAGGCAGGGGAGCCGTATTTAATTCAGCAGGCAAGCACGAAATGGATGCCAGCATTATGTTTGGAAAAAACCTGGGCGCCGGGGCTGTGGGACTTATTAATAACGTAAAGAACCCAATTGCGCTGGCCCGCAAAATAATGGAAAACACGTCCCACGTTTTTGTTTGCGGAGAAGGCGCTGAGGAATACGCCAAAGCATTCGGGCTTGAGATGGCAGATGATGCATATTTCTATGATGAATTCCGCTACCAGCAATGGCAACAGTCGCATATAGCAGGCGGTGCTTTTCTTGATCACAATCTTCAATCTGCCAATGCTTCAGATGAGAAGAAGTTTGGTACCGTGGGTGCCGTGGCGCTGGATAAGGATGGCAACCTGGCGGCAGGAACATCAACCGGTGGCATGACTAACAAGAACCCCGGACGGCTGGGTGATTCGGCGGTGATTGGTGCCGGTACTTATGCTAATAACAACACTTGTGCAATATCGTGCACCGGCCATGGGGAACTGTTTATCCGGGCAGTTGTGGGGCATGATGTTTCTGCTTTAATTGAATATAAAAACCTGAGCCTTGCAGAAGCCTGCCATGAGGTGGTGATGAAAAAACTTGTTCAGATAGAAGGGGAAGGTGGTTTAATTGCCATTGATAAACACGGTAACATTGAACTGCCGTTTAATTCAGAAGGGATGTACCGGGCTATGAAAAGTAGTGATGGGAGGGAAGTTGTGGCGATTTATAAATAAAAAACATAAACCGTCATTGCGAGTAACCAACCTTGAGACAAGGTGAAAATCGAAGTGACGCGGAATAAAGGACCTTCCTTGCAGAGTCTCCCTTCCGAAGGTTGGGGACTCTGCGTTAGGATAGACCGCCAATACGCAGAGTCCCCCATTACGCAAAGCCGGAAAGGGAGACTCTGCGAGGAAGGAAAAATGAAGACCTTCTAAGCCGAGTCTCCCTTTACGGCTTTGCGTAATGGGGACTCGGCGTNNTCCGAAGGACAGGGTGAGTTTGTCTTTACTCCGCTGGCTTCACCACCACCTCATCTGCTGTAAACTTCTTGGTTTTGCAGTTATACCGGTTCCCCATTTCCATAATATGCACCAGCAGCCCTTCGGCTGAAATTGGAGAGCCTTCTTCTATATCGGCAATATTGCTGCGTTTAATATTTCTGCCATCCAGTATAAATACGGCCCCGCTGCCTATAGCCTCTAACTCGCAACCATTGGTAATAATTACGCCGGTATCTTCACCCAATCCAATACCCACTGCTGAGGGATTTGCTATAACGGCTTGTGCCAGTCTTGGGAAACGTCCACGTTTATCAAAGTGCGAATCAATAATCACATCATCAACAAAGCCCAGGCCGGTTGTAATTTTTACNNCTAAACATTAAAGCATCACATTCTTTTAACCGGGCAAGGTAACCTTCGTGCTGCACGTCTTCGCGGTTGCGTATTTTCATATGCCCCACATTCTGGCAACCTATTTTATGAAAAGCATGTTCGTAATTCAATCCCACTTCATCGGGTATGCTTGATGCGGTGGTTACTACTTCTATACGGGCGTCTTTTTTACCAATGGTGGCAACAATACTTTTTAATATTCCCAGCTCAAAAAATTTCAGGTTATTGCGGTGTGTAAAACCCATTTCCAGGTCGGTGCCTTTATCTTCTGCGCCTCCTACTGCTATCAAAATCCCTTTAGGTGTTGTCATTATTTCTGTTGAGTGAAGAATGCAATTGACGGCACGAAATTGAGAGAAACGGAAAGATTATTAAATATTTTTTTCAACAAAGCTGCAGAATGAATTGAAAAAATTAAATTGCAGCTATACTATCGGCTGAGAGGTTTCCGAATAATGACTATCAGTTCACCGATAGTATATACCGGATCAATGTCGTTAAGTTAAGGATNNGAGGTCAAATATTTATAGCATTAGCGGGAGAATAATAATACGACTCCAGAGGAGTCGCATGAGAATTTGCTTAACTTAACGACATTGATATACCGGATGGATTCTGAAACTAATCTGCCTTCGGTATACCCCCACTTTATAAATGCTAAACCCAATCCATGAAAATTGTAGACATTAAGGTAATGAAAGGCCCCAACTATTGGAGCAATGTAAGGCACAAATTAATTGTAATGCGCCTTGACCTTGAAGAAATGGAGCAAAGGCCTACCGACAGAATAGAAGGGTTTAGCGAAAGACTGGAAAATATGTTTCCCACCATGTATGAACACAGGTGCAGCGAGGGCCGGGCTGGTGGATTTTTTTCGCGGGTAAAGGAAGGCACCTGGATGGGCCATGTAATTGAGCATATTGCCCTTGAAATTCAAACACTGGCCGGTATGGATGTTGGGTTTGGCCGTACCCGCGAAACCGGTACCCCGGGTGTTTATCACGTGGTTTTCTCGTATTACGAGGAAAAGGCGGGAGTTTTTGCGGCTAAGTCGGCAGTTAAGATTGCAGAGGCTTTGGTTGATAACAAGACTTACGATTTGGCGACAGATATTCAGCAACTGCGCGAAATGCGCGAAGAAGAGCGCCTGGGGCCTTCAACCGGTTCAATAGTTGAAGAAGCGATTAAAAGAAAAATTCCGTGGATAAGATTGAACCGCAACTCGCTGGTGCAATTGGGTTATGGCAAAAATCAAAAAAGGATACAGGCTACTATTGCCAGCACTACTTCAAGCATAGCGGTTGAAATTGCCTGTGATAAAGAAGATACCAAAAACCTGCTGGGTGCTGCCGAAATACCGGTGCCCAAAGGATTTGTGGTGTACGATGAAGCTGATTTGAAAGCTACCATTGATAAAATTGGTTATCCGGTAATTACCAAACCGTTGGATGGAAATCATGGCAAAGGTGTTACGACCAATTTACTGAATTGGGAAGATGCTGTGGCAGGTATGCACGCTGCAAAGAAATATTCGCGCGCCGTTATCTGCGAAAAGTATATTACGGGCAGAGATCATCGCGTGCTGGTGATTAATTACAAATTTGTGGCCGCCGCTTTGCGCACACCCGCAGCAGTTATTGGCGATGGTAAATCAACTATACAGCAATTGATTGATAAAGTAAACAGCGACCCCCGCCGTGGATACGGACACGAAAAAGTATTAACCGCGATTAAGGTTGACGACCAGACTGAAAACATTTTACTGAAGAAGAACTACACGCTTGAAACTATCCTGAAGAAAGATGAAGAGCTGTGGTTAAAACCTACCGCCAATCTTTCAACCGGTGGCACAGCTACTGATGTTACCGATTTGGTACACCCAACCAACATATTTATGTGCGAGCGCATAGCCCGCATAATTGGCCTTGATATTTGTGGTATTGATATTATGGCTGATGACCTGACAGTTCCCATAACCGAAAACAACGGGGCAATTTTAGAGGTGAATGCAGCACCGGGCTTTAGAATGCACTTAGACCCTACCGAAGGTATTGGGCGCAATGTGGCTGAACCGGTAATAGATATGCTTTACCCACCGGGCACAAGTGCGCGTATTCCCATTATTGCCGTGTCAGGTACCAACGGTAAAACCACTACTACCCGCTTAATTGCACATATAGTAAAACACATGGGTTACAAAGTAGGATTTACTACCACCGATGGTATTTACATACAGAACCAGATGATGCAGCGCGGCGATTGCACCGGCCCTGTTTCGGCTGAGTTTGTGCTGAAAGACCCTACTGTTGATTTTGCAGTGTTGGAGTGTGCACGCGGCGGCATATTACGTGCAGGCCTGGGTTTTCATAATTGCGATGTAGCAGTGGTTACCAATGTAGCATCAGACCATTTAGGATTGAATGGGGTTGATACTTTAGAACAATTGGCCCGCGTGAAAGCCGTTGCTGCCAATTCCGTTTTACCGGAGGGCTATGTGGTTTTAAACGCAGATGATGAGCTGGTTTACAAAATGCGCGGGGGGCTTGATTGCAAAATAGCCCTGTTTAGTATGGACGAGACTAATCCGCATATTATTGAGCATTGCGCCAACCATGGCATTGCCTGCATTTACGAAAATGGTTATCTTACTATTTTAAAAGGCGCCTGGAAAATAAGGGTTGATAAAATAACCAATATCCCCATGACCTTTGGCGGCAAAGCTGAGTTTAATATTCAAAATGCCCTGGCTGCAGTACTTGTTGCGTATCTGCGCGATTTTAAAATTGAGGATATAAAACTGGCCCTGGAAACCTTTGTTCCATCACCGGCACTTACCCCGGGCCGGATGAATTTATTCCAGTTTAAAAACTACAGTGTGCTGATTGATTATGCACACAACGCGCATGGAATGCATGCTATCGGCAAGTTTGTAAAAAAGGTAGATGCCACTAAAAAGGTAGGCCTTATTGCCGGTGTAGGGGATAGAAGAGATGAAGATACCATTGAGTTAGGAGAAGAAGCCGCCCGTGTATTTGACGAAATCATCATTCGGCAGGATAGGAACCTGCGTGGTAAAACTGAAGATGAAATTATTGCGCTTTTAACCCGGGGCATTAGAAATATCAATCCGAACATTAAAATAACTTCCTTTAAACAGGAGGCTGAAGCCATAGACTACGCCATTAAGCACGCGGAGAAGGGTTCGTTTATTACCATCATCAGTGATGTGGTGCCTGATGCCTTAGACCAGATAATGAGGTATAAGGAAGAAGAAGAGAAGCTGTAATGATAATTTTGCCTGTTTTGGGTAACGGAAAAGTAATTAAGCTGGTAAGCTAAAATAAAAAGTAGCCCCCTTATTAACTTCGCCTTCTGCCCACATCTCTCCGCCGTGTTTGGTAATTATCCTGTACGAGAGGGCAAGCCCGATACCATTACCCTCAAAATCAGACCGGCTATGTAAACGTTGAAATACCTGGAACAGCCTTTGTGCTAATTCCATGTTAAAGCCGGCACCGTTGTCCCTTATGTAATAGATGGCCTTTGAACCTTCGCTTCGGCCGCCAATCTCAATAACGGGGTGTTCTACCTTTCCAGAATATTTTATGGCATTTTCTACCAGGTTTAGCCAAACCTGTTTAATCAGATTAGCATCGCAACGGGCACTGGGCAGGTCATTGATTTTAATAGCAGCAGTCGGGTTTTTATGGCTGTCTTTAATAAGTTTTACCAGGTTTTCAACCATAATATGCATCTCCACAACTTCCGGCGAAATAGTTACCCTGCCCAGGCGCGAAAACTCCAGCAACCCGTTTATTAACAGACCCATTTGCTGCGAGTTTTGTGCAATGCACTCCAGTAAATATTTTGAGTCGCCTTCAAGTACCTGGCTATGTTCCTGCATAAGCAGGTCGGCAAATCCGTTTATTACACGGAGGGGTGCACGCAGGTCATGCGCAACCGTATAAGAGAAGGATTCCAGTTCTTTATTTACCTCCTGCAACTGAAGGGTACGTTCTTTTACCTTGCTTTCCAATGATTCATTCAGGCTCTTAACTTCATCTTCGGCCAGTTTGCGGTCTGTAATATCACAGAAGTTGGTAACAATAGCGTTCACCGCCGGGTCGGCCAACTGGTTGTTTAATTTTACCTCTATCCATCGCCAACTTCCGTTTTTATGCGGAACCTTTAATTGGGCAGTATAGTTACCCTCACTTTTATAGGTAATCTGGCTGTCGGTAAGTACTTTGGTTATCTCTTCGGGATCCAGCAGTTCGTGGGAATACTTGCCAACTATTTCATCCGGCTCGTAACCCATAACTGCTTTTAGGGTGGGACTTGCATAAATAACTTTTCGGTCGGCATCGGAAAGCACAATTACATCACTGCCTTTTTCAATCAGCGCCTGGAAACGCTTCTGGCTTAGCCTGAAATTTTCTTCGGCCTCTATTGCAGAAGTAATATCCTGGTGAACCACTACTAATTTCGGCGTGTCGCTCACAAAATTCATTACCCGCAGCATAAACCACTTTTTTACGGCAGGCGCCTGGCAAAAATAACGCAGTTCAAAAAGCTCTTTTTCTTTTTTTAGAACCGAAAACATTCCATTCAAAGATTGTTCTGCTGTGGTATTGCCTTCAGTTGCTGCTATTTTTAATAATTCGAAATAATTGGCGCCTTCGGCACTTCTTGGCATGGTTATCTGGTTGCTCTCTTTCGCAAAGTCCTGCCATGCCTTGTTAACGGTTATGATTACCCCTGATTGGTCAATTACTGCAATATGCGATGTTAGCGAGGCCAGTATCCCCTCAGTAAATTGCTTGCTTACAAGTATTTCGGCTTCAGCATTTTTTCGGTCAGTAACGTTTTTGAAGGTAAAAATAAAGGCCCGTATATTTTCTTCGTACAACTGGTTACTGATAGTGCCTTCAATCCATAGATAATGCCCTTGTTTATGTTTAATACGGTACTGCTTTTGAATAGTTCCACCCGGGATATGGCCTAATTCGTCTATGGTACTAATAAAGTCCGGCAAGTCGTCAGGGTGAATAAACCTGCCACCTTTTTTCTCGTACAAATCTTCCAGCCTATATCCACAAATCCGCCCAATCGCCGGATTTTGGTACATAACAGCTCCATTTTCAGCCATCAGCAGTAATCCTTCGCTGACGTTCTCAATCAGGGCCTTGAAATATTTCCTTCTGTTCTCCGATTCCCTGCTTCTCTCAATTACCCGCTGCTCCAGTTTAAGGTTCGAATCAACCAATTCGTTTTCTATGGCTTTTCGTTGTGTTATATCATGTCTTATTGCAAGATATTGATATGGAACGCCATCTGTATTCAGGAATGGGACAATTGTGGTATCTACCCAATAAATCCTGCCGTCTTTCGCTTTGTTCCTTATTTCACCTTTCCATACTTTGCCGCTGCTGATGGTAGCCCATAAGTTAGCTATGAATTCTTTGCTGTGATATCCCGAATTGATTACCCGGTGGTCGCGGCCAATCAGCTCATCAGCGTTGTAACCTGAAATTTTACAGAAGTTATCATTAACATATTTGATACTGCCCTTTGTGTCGGTTATAGCAACAATATCTGCCTGGTCTAAAGCGTACTTATAATCGGATATTGTTTTTAACGACTCGCGTAATTGACTCTTGGACATGCGAAGGAGGGTGAATTTTATAATTTTGGCCCGGTAAATTTATATATTGTGTAATTATGC
>PMXD01000031.1 GCA_003165895.1 Bacteroidota bacterium
TTTAAAAGTGTGGTAACTTCTAAACTATGAAAAAGAGGCGGCTTTTTAGTCTCCCCTGATTTTTATCCCGGACAGTATAGAATTGAAAGGGCATATCTGTAAAATGCTGCCCGGTTTAACGTTGCTGATAAAAGCGAATTGCTGCCATTTTTAATTACATCGCAAATAGTATCGAGTGCTGCGGGGTTATAACCGGCAACTGAAGTATCAATTTCAAATTGTACTGTATCGTTATACACAAAATATAATTCATCAACATTTGAAAGCCCGGAGACGGAATAAACGGAATTACCTATAAGCGAAAAAGGCACTCCGTGATCCTTTATAAGCTTTACGGGAATAACAATCGGCATTTTGGCGCTTACAATGTGATTGACAGGTGTTTTTAAAATTTTTGAGATATGGTTAGGCCCCATTCCTTCTTCGGCAAAGGCATAGGTCCAGAATGAACCGTTAATAAAAACACATATAGGTATAGAAGGCTCGCCACCCATATCGGGCTTTATAATGGCAGTAGCTATTTCATTAGCCAAAATATTGGTCATATGATTGGCCCCGCCAACACGAAGCCTGAGTATCTTAATGTTTTGCCCCAATGAATCAGTCAAACTTTTACCCAGCGGAAGATATTTTTGTTTATCCGTAGCTTTATTGACATTCAATTGCATGGCTTTATCCGGATATTCTGCGCTATATGTTGCGCTTAATTCCACACCGGCTGTATGTTCGGCTTCCCTTTGCCAGTCTCTACCGCCAAAGATTTGGTAATAGCAGGTTTTCTCTATCTTTAAATTGTAGTTCCAGTTGTAACCACTAACTAACTTCATTCCGTCCCCGGGACCATAAAACCCTTTACTACCTAAAAAATCTGCCGAATCAACGGATATGGAAAGCATCATTTCGGTTTTAGGCCTCCAGTTACCCAGAAATACGGTATAATGCTGGTCGGTATAACCGGTGGCATTAAAAACCCTAACCCAAATAGAATTTACCTTTACTACGTCTGCCCTTACAGGGTCTCCATTACCCTTCTCTTTTCCCTTTGCAAACACGCTATTCTCCCAGGTGTTTGGGGCATGCTCCCGCGGGTAAAGCCACCGTCCACCAGTATAAGGGCGAAGGGAATCTGCCGTATAACAATTTACACAGTATTTAAACGAATCGGTTCCTGACAATTGGTAGAAAACAGAATCATCTGTATAAAAACCGTTGTGGCTTGAAGTAATTTGCGCATTTAACTTCGTCAATATCCACATCAATGTTGCAGTAATAAGTATAAACCTTTTCATTGCTGATTCTATTTATTTATCCCGGGTTCTATTGGGTGTATATCATATTTCTCAGGCCGCTAAAGTTGTTCTTTTTTTTACAAAACAATAATAGGCATTATAATAAATAATTGTTGAAGGGGGCATTCACCATTTTTTAAAAAAATCCCACGCCTGGATTACAAATTAAAAAAGCCCCCGAAAAATCGGAGGCTTCTCAAATAATTTAGAAAACAAAGCTTATTTAAACTCCGCCTGTGCTAAACCAATAGCATAGCCGCTTTGGTAAATTTCAACCTTATAAGTTCCGGGTGCTTTTATGGTTGAGCTCCAGTAAACAATTACTTTTTTGTTGGTTTGAGCCCAGTCAATATCAACTTGTTTGGTGTACTGGATTGTTTCATCTGTACCTGCAAGTTTCAGTGTGCCTGAACCTTCATCAGCCACTGAAATAGTTTCGCCTTTCTGGTTAATAATCCTCATATAAAGGGTAACTTTTCCTGGCTCAAGTACTTTATTGTCGCCTGTTTCAAAAGTAACACGAAGGCTTTCAACCTTCTTTACATGCTTTTCAGTTACTTCTTTACCATTCTTCTTCTTCTCAATACCTTCAATCAATATGTTCTTTAATTGAAGCAATGAGCCCAACTCTACCTTCTTGCTAAGGCCTTTGTTTTGCTCACTTAGCTGCTGCGTGGTTTGCTTTTCAGAGGTTAAATCGGTATTCAGCTTTTGGTTTTGATCAGTGAGCTGGGCCTTTTCAGCAGTTAACTGGTCAATTTGCTTTTTCATATCAGCAATAGAAGCCTCGTACTGAACAATCATTTCTTTTGCTTTGGCTAATTCACCCTTGGTCATTCTTCCGCTTGCGTAGGCGCTCTTAATTTCCTGCTCTTTCTTTTCAATGGCATCCTGTTGCGCTGTTATAGCACTGTCTTTGCCTGCATCAACACCTTTCATTGCTTCCAGCTCTCCTTTTTTGGCATCCAGGGTATCTGTTACAGCCTTCATTTCCTGGCTTAAAGCAGCGTTTTGCGTTTCAGCGGTGTGCCTGGCCTGGTTATCGGTATACAAAAGATAACCGCCTCCGGCGATAATGAGTAGCAGCAGTATAATAATAGCTATGTATATTTTCTTACTACTACTTACTTGATTATTTTCTTCCATGTTAGTATGGGTTTTAGTTAGTCAAATGTAACTTAATTGGATTGCAATCCAAATTAAGCCTCCGGTCAGTTATCTACATACCTTTATAAGCGTAGTGTAGTAAATGATACACGCTGATGAAGTTATTAAAAACAAAAAGCCCCTCCGTTTCCGGAAGGGCCCCTTATTGGTACGGAATACCTGCTAACTAAGAGTTACCGCACTTTGGCCAATTACATGGCCGTTTTGATACAGCTCAATTTTATAGGTTCCGGGGTCTTTAATGTCCTGTCCCCAGTAAAGCACTACTTTTTTATTGGTTTGATTGTAATCTATGTCTGCCTTTTTGGTAAACTGGCAAGGCTGATCGCTGTTTTCGCACTGCATGGTACCCGAACCCTGGTCGGCCACAGCAATGGTTTCGCCTTTAGGGTTTATAATACGCACATACAAGCTAAGCTGGCCCGGGTCTATCACCTTATTCTCGCCGGTTTCGAAGCTTATTTTAAACTGCTGGGCAGCTTTAGCCTTTTTAACCTGAACCTCCTTACCATTGTTGCGGGTTTTAATAGCCTCAACACTCAAATCTGCCACTGATAATAGCGAACCTACTTCAACTTTTTTACTCAAACCTTCATTCTTCACACTAAGCTGTGTAGTAGTTTGTTTCTCTGTTGAAAGATCCGCCGCAAGCTGTTGGTTTTGACCCTTTAGCTGCTGGTTCTCGGCCATTAATGCATCTACCTTTGCCTGCAGGTCTGAAATTGAAGCCTGGTATTCCACCATTAAACCTTTGGCTTTGGCTAATTCAGCACCGGTCATTTTGTTTTTATGAAGCAAACCGGCTATTTCATGCTTTTCCTGTGTAAGCATATCCTCTTTTTCAGCAATGGCCTTATCCAGTGCGGCATCTTTGCCTATGTATTGATCTATCACCGTATTCTTCGCGTCCAAAGAATCTGAAAGGCTTTTGAAATTATTCTGTAATGCTGTTTTTTCTATTATTACGTCTGTTTTCTCGTGGTTTTCAGAGAAAAGAAAGTAAAGACTAACGCTGTTAACGAGCAGCAATGCTACTATAACACTGATGTAAAGCTTTTTCCGCCCTGCTCCGTTCTGATTGGTTTCCATACTTATTAGATTTAGTGAGAAAATAAAATAGGTAATGAAGATCCATGGTGATATTTTTTAGTTATTATAATAACACCCGAGGTATTGCATTTATTGTGCCATGCTTTGAAAAAAAAGAAAATTAACTAGAGTAATTTTCGCAAATCNNGCCTCTCCCGGTCGGCACTTCGTGCGGCCACCCTCCATCGCAAGCGATAGAGAGGGAAAATCCATATTCCGGGGCAGTTTTTCTCTCCCTATTCGAAGAATGGAAAAGGACGGAAACATTTGCTTTTGCGATCCACCACATTTTATTCCAAAAATTACGACCAATCTCCACTACAAACCAGCCCCTCACTATCGCTTGCGATGGAGAGGGGTGACGAGCGATAGCGATGTCGGGGAGAGGCCTGTATTTCGTATTTTCGCCACATGTTTGAGCCAGGCATTATTGAGTTGTGCCGAAAATTACGTCAAGACCAAACACCATCTGAGGCTCGGTTATGGAGGAGATTAAAGGCCAAACAATTCGTGGGATACAAATTCCGCAGGCAGCATCCCATTATTTATAGCAGCCAACAAGGCCTGAGAAAGTTTTTTATTCCTGATTTTTATTGTGCCGAAAAGCTATTGATAATAGAACTGGATGGCAAAATTCATGAATTTCAAAAAGACTATGATGATAACCGGGATCTTATATTGGCTCAATTAGGGTTACGAACAATTCGCATCTTAAACGAAGAATTAGAGCAGAATATTGAAACTGTTTTTAAAAGAATATTGACGGCATTGCAAGCTTAATGCAGGCCTCTCCCGGTCGGTCTCGCCGTAGCGGACGACCACTCTCCATTTTTCAAATAATGAGGGAAACACATTCCCAATAGGGTGTATTTCCCTCTCTATCGCTTGCGATGGAGGTGCCCCAGCGAAGCGATGGGCGGGAGAGGCCTGTATTACGCCCCTTATCAACCACCTTTTGTAAAGTCGCTAATTAAAAGATATTTTAGCCCGTACGTATTTTTCAGATAAATAGCCTTCTACATCAATTATAAAACATGGTCCAAAATCAATTATTGCTGGAAGTAAAAAACCTTGTAACCGAATTTAAAACTGACGATGGTGTAACCCGCGCGGTTAACGACATCAGCTTTACGCTTAACCGTGGCGAAACCATAGGTATTGTGGGCGAATCGGGTTCGGGTAAATCGGTAACGTCGTTATCTATTATGCGTTTGATACCTAATCCACCGGGCAGGATTGTTTCGGGCGAAATTCTTTTTCATAAAAAAGACGGCTCGGTAGTTGACCTTACCAAGATAAGCGAGGACGAAATGCGCAAATACCGCGGCAACGAAATTGCCATGATTTTCCAGGAGCCGATGACCTCGTTAAACCCTGTATTTACCTGTGGCGATCAGGTAATGGAGGCTATTCAACTGCACCAGAAAACTACTAAAAAACAGGCCAAAGAGATTACGCTTAAAATGTTTGAGAAGGTTAAATTACCTAACCCGCAGCGTATACTTGATGCATATCCTCACCAGCTTTCGGGCGGCCAGAAACAGCGTGTAATGATTGCTATGGCCATGAGCTGCAATCCTTCGATATTGATTGCCGACGAGCCTACTACTGCACTGGATGTAACCGTTCAGGCCACCATACTGGATTTAATGGCCAAACTGAAAGGCGAAATTGAAAGCTCAGTTGTGTTTATTACACACGACTTAGGCGTTATTGCCGAAGTAGCCGACCGCGTGCTGGTAATGTATAAAGGAAAAATAGTTGAGCAGGGAAGTGTGCTGGATATTTTCAGCAACCCGAAACATCCTTATACCAAAAGTTTGCTGGCCTGCAGGCCGCCGCTGGGCAAACGCCTTCGCAAACTGCCAACCGTAGTAGATTTTATGACAGAGAACGCTGCAGGCGAAATTGTTGAAACCAATATTTCTGTACAGGATGCAATTAATGCTGTGGTGATATCGGAAGAGCAAACACTGGCACGTAGAGAAAGGGTTTTAACCGGTAAGCCTATCCTTCAACTTAAAAACCTGCAAACGTGGTTCCCCACAAATAAAAGTTTTTTGGGTAAGGTAACTGATTATGTAAAAGCTGTTGACGATGTAACCTTTGATGTTTACGAAGGCGAAACACTGGGCCTGGTGGGTGAATCAGGCTGCGGAAAAACTACTTTGGGCAGAACGATATTACGTTTAGTACCTGCCCACGGTGGCGAAGTTGTTTTTGACGGTAAAAACATTTTAAGCCTGGATAACCATGACATGAAGGAGATGCGTGAACACATGCAAATCATCTTCCAGGACCCCTACAGTTCGCTTAATCCGCGTATAACTATTGGCAGCGCTATTATGGAGCCAATGACGGTTCACGGCATTTACAGCAATGAAAAAGAACGTAAGGAAAAAGTAATTGACCTGTTGGGCAAGGTAAACATGAAACCGGAATTCTTTAACCGGTACCCACATGAGTTCAGCGGCGGGCAACGCCAGCGTATTTGTATAGCCCGCGCACTGGCGCTTAACCCTAAATTTATTATTTGCGACGAATCTGTTTCGGCCCTCGATGTATCGGTGCAGGCGCAGGTGTTAAACCTTTTAATTAAGCTGCGCGAAGAATTTAAGTTTACCTACATCTTTATCTCACACGACCTATCGGTTGTAAAATTTATGAGCGACCGTATGGTAGTTATGAATAAAGGCAAAGTAGAGGAAATGGGTATTAGCGACGATATCTACAACAACCCGCAACGCGAATACACACAGAAACTAATTGCCGCCATACCAAAAGGCGAACTGGGCGATATCCGCAGAAGGATTGAAGCGGAGAGGGCTGGGATGAATTAGTAAACTCAAAAGACCTTCGAAGCCGTGTCTCCCTTCCGAAGGTTGGGGACGCGGCGTGAGGGCAGGCCACATAAGCGCCGAGTCCCCCATTCCTCAAAGCAGGAAAGGGGAGACTCGGCTGAGAAGCAACTGGGCGATATCCGCAGATGGATTGAGGCGGAGAGGGCGGGGATGAATTAGGGCTAAAGTTTTCATGTGACTTGTGCGACAGCCGGGACAAGTGTCCCACAAGTCACAAAAGCCCCATGATGGGATTATTGTTTAGGTACACCAACAATAAGAAAAAGGGAGTAGCGTAACATATTTGCAAAATAAATTACCCAACATGATAAACCGTTTTACAGCCTGGGAGGGCATACTATTTGCCATTGGCATATTACTAACCACCTGTATCCCTTTACTGGTTAACGGCCATTACCTGCCTATCCCTGATTTTTGGGGTGGTTTTTTAGGCGGCTTAGGTATAGGTATTATGATAGCCTTATTAATTAGGGTGACGAGGAGGAAGAGAGAAGAACAACAAAAGCTGTAAACGCGCCATTACCAAAAATCCGCCGACGTTTTATCCTTTACTTGCAAAGGCATTAGCTTTTCCCTGTTTTTAAGAAGGTCTTCAACCATAAAGGCTATAAGTTTATTTACCGGATATTCATCAAACTTGCACTTCAGCTCTGCAGTTGTTATCCAGTTTTCGCAAAAAGATTTTAAAATGTGTGTGGGTATTCCTGTACTCAGTACTGTTTGATGAATCCAGTCGTTATTGTGCGTGGTTTTTTGTTGCAAGTCCTGTACTCCCTCTGTAATTGTATTTGAAGATGGAATTGAAGATGAATATGAAGGGGTTGGTTTGGTGTTTAACCTTCCCTCTGTTTTTTGGTTAAGCAAAACCGGGTTACCACCCTGCTTTCCCGCTTCTGCCCTTATCTGCCTAAGTCTTTCATCCTGAACCATTCGCTTGTTGTAAATAATCCCTTTATCATCTAAATAAGCTACTCCGGTTTGGCAGAATTTCAGAAGCGCCTTAGTCATCATTGCGGGCTTAATGCCAACCTTTTTAGCTAACCAGTTGGTATCCATCGGTTCGCCGTTAAGTATCAGTTTTCCGCGCTCTTCGGCTACATGCATAATCAATAAAAGCTCGAACCAAATGGCCCGGTCGTGTAAAGTAAGGTTTTGCACTTTAACATCATTATGCCAGTCGGACGGATAAAACATAATGGCGGGCAGTTTTTGCTGATCATTATAAATTGGTTTGGTTTAAAATAAGGTTTGGGCAGGCGATGCCTGCATATAATTTTTACCAGCTTTTAATGCTGGTTAGCTGTTAACGGCAAACGCAAATAATAACTTAAATACGCTATTAAATTTTCGGAACAAAAGGTTGCAAATGGCTTTATTAAGTCTTAGGGAGAAGGAGATTTCCTTATAAATGAATGTGCCCCAAATATAGCTTACAATTACCATTTTTACAAAAAAATGGCAGCCTTTCTTATCCTTAATTTTTCGAATTTGGCACGGTTTTTTCGAACTTCTTTCCAAATCCAATTCTATGTTGTGCAACGCCAATTTTGTAGTAGGTTTGGTAACCTTTTACCTGTTTCTGTTTGGTGCTTTGCTGCAGTGGCAAACAACATTTCCTTTTGCAGTGAGTATGCTGATATTATCGCCTTTTCTGATCTGCTGGATGGTTTATACTATATTGAAATACGGTAAATATGGCGGGCCGGAATTGGGTAACGACGAATTTGGTTACCAGGATAAGAAGAAAGATGAGTTAGGGATGTTTTAATGAGGACGGGGGCTTACTGCCAATGTCATTGACTTAACAAAANNACCCCATCCGGGGTCGCATGTGGTCATCTTCTATAAACGCGCTACTAAGTCAATGACATTGGGCTTACTGCCCGCTTCTCTCCTATTTTACCTTCTTGCATTTCCCTTCAATATAAGTTGTAAACTTCTTACCGCCCTTTTCCCGGGGTGTGGTTGTAATTTTTTCCGGATAACGCAAGAAAACAAATTACCTGTCGTCAAAAACAATAACAGCGATTAAATATCTCAAAAAAGCTAATTTTAAACCCATAACCAAACATGATGAGAAAACTGATTGTAATTATGTTGCTGTGCAGCACTTACTTTGCGCACGCACAACTTAGCCCAACTATTACTTCGTGGATTCAAAACCCCGATACTTTTTTGGCGGCCAACAGAGGATATGCTAATATCCCATCTAATTGCATAAAGATTCAGTATTCTACTACTGATGTTTATGTAAGTTGTTTTTGCATACCCGGTTACAATATCGGCCCATGGAATAATCCCAATGTGGCAGAGAACCAGAACTTCTGTTACAAAATAACCTTAAACCCGCAAAAAGAAACCGGTACACCAACTGCCATACCACTGGGCCACATAGGGGTGCTAAGCAACGGGGTCAGTATTTTTAATGCTAACGATGCGCAGTTTGTAGATAACGTATGGTCGCGTAACGGGTATTTTTTCGAGTTCCCCAGTTTTGACGATTGTTTAGGGCACGCACAGCAAAATGGCGAATATCACCACCATGTTAGCCCTAAATGTTTATACAACCAGGCCGACAGCACTCACCATTCGCCGCTTATTGGTTATATGTTTGATGGCTACCCGGTGTACGGTGCTTATGGTTACGCCGATACCAACGGCACCGGTGGCATTAAGCGATTAAATTCAAGTTACAGGCTTCGCACTGACCAATCGCGCACCACCGACCCATGGGGTAATACAGCATCAACTGCAGGCCCCGCAGTAACCACAACTTATCCGATGGGGTGCCTGTTGTGGGACTGGGAATACGTTCCCGGTTACGGTGACCTGGATTCAGCCAACGGAAGG
This sequence comes from Bacteroidota bacterium, assembly GCA_003165895.1. GTDB lineage: Bacteria > Bacteroidota > Bacteroidia > Chitinophagales > LD1 > Bog-950. The sequence continues at coordinate 9,257 of PMXD01000031.1, forward strand.
TGGTGTGTTACTCCTGAATATCCTCAAGGCACTTATGCCTACTTTATGACCATCGACACCTCACTGCAACCTACTTACCCGTATACCAGTGCTGGTAGTTACTATGGCGTAGTTCAATCCGGCAATGTTGGTATGGGCCCGGGCAATCCGGGTGGGCAGAATACTATCGGCGTACCTACTACGGTTTATGAAGATACCGTTGCAACCGGCATACACACCGCAGAGCAGCAGATATTATTCAAAATTGTTCCCAACCCAACTGCAGCTTATGTACATGTTTATATGGATAACAACAGTATAAACAACGTAACCGGTAAACTTTATAATGAAGCAGGCCAGTTACTACAGGATATTGGCTACATGCAACCAACGAGTGCCTACACTTTAGACCTTACCAAATATGCTGCCGGAGTTTATTTTTTGCGGATGACGGATGGTAAAAGCGAGACAGTTAAGAAGATAGTAAAGTCGAATTAGAATAAATTATGAATTAAAAGCAAAGGGCCGGTATTATCCGGCCTTTTGCTTTTAATGGCTTTGGCGATGCAGTAAAAGGGTGCCTGACAAATTGCCGATACAGGTAAAGGTTCCTTTGTCCAGGTGTTTTGGGACATTTGCGACACCTGGACGGGTCCCCGATGTCCCACAAGTCCCACGAAAATTTCTATTGGAGCTTGGTTTCTCACAATAACGTTTTATGGCGTTCTTAAAAATTATACCCCACCTGGAAACCGTAATTCCTCGGTGCATCAATTACACCGGGCTCAAGCATGTATTCAGTGTTGGCTACGTTTTTGCAGATAAACATAAACGAGGCCTTTTCTTTATAGGTATAACCCGCCCTTACGTCCATTACAAACTCACCTTTATCATGCGTTTCGCGGAATTGCTCTATAACCTGCAGTGCCCCCAGCGTGCCGTTGTCAATATATTTAATAAAGCTTCCGTAAAATGCGGTAAGCCCCGCAGTCAGGCCTTTCCAGTTAAACTGTGCATCAGCTTTGGCGCTGTGCTGAATCCGGTATTTAAGCAACGGTGTTGAGTTAGGGGCAGGGTCTGCTTTATTATAATCTAAATTCTGAGGGTCAACATAGGTATAACCTATCAGGAAGTTTAAAGGCACTCCAAAAATTTTACCATTGGCAACTGCCGAAAACTCTGCACCCCAGATACGGGCATTATCAATATTCTGCGCCTGGAAAGGGATACCCGTAAGATATCTGCTATAAGCAAGCGAATCGGGTGGTTTATATCCTTCAAATTCTATCAGGTCATGATATCGGGTAATATACATGCTGGCATCAAAGTAAGCTATCCACTTACTTATTTTAACGCCTTGCTTAATGCCTACTTCGGCCATCCAGCCGTTTTCAGGCCTTAAAGTATCATTGGGGAAAACAATGGCGCCACTACGGGTAGTAAAAATGTATTTTTCAGCCATAGAAGGGTACCTGAACCCCTGCCCGAACGAACCTCTTAAAAAAGTACCCTCGCTTACCTGGTAATTAAGGCCTACCCTGCATAAAGGGGTAACGGGTGAATTGATGGCGTTTTTGTCGCCCGATGCCTTGCTTAGCAGATTAATCAGGGGTAACCTGTTTTCAATAGTTTGGCCGGCTTGCTGGGTATACTCTAAACGCGCCCCGCCAGCCAGCGTAAGCTTATGGAAAAATTTCTTTTCAAACTGTGCAAAGCCTGCAAAATTCATTTCATCGCGCGTGCTGAAGTAAGTGATTTCAGAGGGGTTTACAACCACCGGGCCAAAAGTTTTACCGCGTATAAGCGAGTAGAACCCTTCGGTGCCCGCAGTAAGTATTACATCGCTCTTTTTAAAGGTATGCAATAAGGTGTAGTTGTAATAATATTTGGTTGATGCGGTACTATCGCCGGTGGTGGAATTATACAAAACGTTAAACACCTGGAATTTAAAGCTATGCCGGTTATCATTATTATCATAGTAATTCAAATACGGGTCAATATTAAATGTGCGCTGCCTTACAATAGGGTTTGAACCACCCAAAGGCTTGTAAGCACCTGAATCAGCATCGGCAGCAGCAAAAAAATCTTTGTAGTCTTTATGGAAGAAATTAGAATTAAGCCCAAGGGTTAGATGCGGATGTTTGTGCGGGATATAGCGTAACTTGGCTCCCATCCGCGCCATTGAATAGTCTGCCTGCTGTAAATAGTTCTGGTTTTGTTGGTACGAACCGGATAACACCACGCCCACATCGCCATATTGCTTGCGGTGCAAAAACGTTCCACCACCAAACATAGGTAATGCTAAATGCTCAACCATTTTACCATCCTTCAGTTGTATTTGCTTTTTCCACCAATAATCCCAATCGCGGTCGTCGGGCTGGCCGTAAAAGCCGTAGTTTAAAATAACGCGATTCTCCATTTGGGGGGTAGGCTCAACTGTTACGAAGTTCAACACCCCATCTAATGCCGAGGAACCATATACTGCGGATGAGGAGCCTTTTAGCACTTCTACCTGCTCTAACTCCTCAATAGGTATCATATCCCATATTATACTTCCGTTTTCAGGGCTTATAATAGGCACGTCGTCCTGAAGGCCCATTACCCGGTTGCTGGTGGCATCGCTAAATCCACTGCCGCCGCGGATAGATATGGTGCGGCCCAGCATGTTAACACCCGGAACCTTGTTCATAGCCTCGTCCATCTTTTCGTTGTTCTGCTGTATGGCAGTGGCTTTTACCACTTCCATTGAAACTATCTGCTCACCAAACTTCTTTTCATATTTTGAGCCTGTAACCACCACAATGTCAAGGTCTTTGGTGCTGTCAGTCATCTGAACATCAAGGGTTCTGTCGCTTTTATCAAGTATGGTAACCAGTTCACTGCGAGGCGAATAGCCTATAAACGAAAAATCAACATAGTGTGTGCCGTTTCCAAAAGGAAGTGAATATTTACCTGCTGTATCGGTTTGGGTACCCGTGCTGGTTCCTTTTATTAAAACAGTAACCCCCGTCATTGGGTCACCTTTTTCATCCCTTACTACACCCTTTACATTTTGGCCAAATACCCCTGTAAGCTCCCCAAATATTAACAGTAAAAGAAAAAATTTCTTCATAGCGAAAATTTCGTTTCAACGACAAAAATATAATTTTTCGGTTTGGATAAGATTCCCGTAACCTTAATATTATCAACAGCCAAAATAGAGAAATTTACCACTAAAACAACAAGCCCAATACTAATATGGTGAATGGGTGTATTTTTTACCATCAAGGTTGTTAAATCCGCCATATTTAAACGCTGCCTATGATTAACAATCCAATGTCATTAAGTTTAACCGAGACTCAGTTCTTTTTGCGCTTTGCTACCTCCCAGCCTCCGAAGCGGAGGAGCAGCCGCGCAGCAAAAAGAATAGCTTTGCCCGATGGTTAAATTTTGTATTTCTGGGTGGCGGTTCTCCCGTTTCGGGAGTTAGAGGGTTTGNNTTCTTAACTTAACGACATTGATTAACAATCACTAAATCAGTTTTTTCATAACTTGCGCGCCTCTTAAATTGTGATCAATAGCAATTGGATTTACCGGTGAACATTTAAACAAACAGGGATGAACAAATTTTTTACGCTCTTATTATTATTAGTTTCAGTAAGCCTGTTTGCGCAAAACAATGCTGCAAAAAATGGTGGGGTAAAAGGATTTGTATATGATAAGTCGAGTGGTGAACCTGTGCCGTTTGCAACTATTAATATTGATAGTTCAGACCTGGGCGCCAATACTGACGACAAGGGATTCTTTAACATTCCCAGCCTGGCACCGGGCACTTATAAAATAATCGCTTCTTATCTCGGTTTCGAAAACCAGGTTATTACGGTAGAAATAAAAAAGGGGCAAGCCAATAATATTAAGTTTTATATGGTGGCCAAATCAGTTGATTTGAAGGATGTTGAAATTAATGGCGAAAGGCAAAAGCAATTGACAGAATCAAGAGTTTCAGTTACTTCCATTACGCCTGTTGAAATGAAAAGGATGCCAACCATTGGCGGCGAGGCCGATATTGCACAGTACCTGCAGTTAATACCCGGCGTTGTATCAACCGGCGACCAGGGGGGGCAGATAATTATCCGTGGCGCCACCTCGGCACAAACTTTGTTTTTGCTGGATGGCATACCTATTTATAACCCTTTCCATTCCATAGGCCTGTTTTCGGTTTTTGAAACCGATGTTATTAAAAACGTGGATGTTTACACCGGTGGTTTCCCTGCCCAGTATGGTTCGCGCACGGGGGCGGTGGTAGATGTTTCTACCCGCGATGGCAATATGAAAGATTTTAGCGGCGACGTGGGCGTTACCCCTTTTACAGCGCATGCCCTGCTTGAAATTCCCATCATTAAGCTGAAAGAAGAAGGTGGGACCGATGCATCTTTGATTTTGAGCACCAAAGATTCATATCTCGATCAAAGTTCCAAAATATTCTATCCGTATGCCAGCAATGGCAGCCTGCCTTATTCGTTTTATGATGCTTACGGTAAGTTTACATTAAACACCGGCACCGGCAATAAATTTAGTGTTACGGGTTTTAATTTTAAGGACAATGCCGATTTCAGCGGGGCTGATTATCATTGGGATAATTACGGCGTTGGCGCTAATTTTTTAGCAGTGCCCAGAAATGCCAATATATATTTCAATACGCACGTTAGCTATACCAAATACGATATTTCGTTTGATGAGAACAACCAGCCACGTAGCAGCGGTATTGGTGCCATTGACATTGGTATGGATTTTACCAATTACATTAACAATGGCGAGTTAAGATACGGGCTGAATATTGAAAGCAACAGCACCTCCTTTGATTTTGTCAACGATTTTCAACAGGATTTTTCTTTTAATCAGAGTAGCACCGATTTAAGTGCCTACCTCATGTACCATAAGTACTACAAGAAATTTGTTATTGACATAGGTGCCCGCTTTCAGTATTACGGGGTTATTACTGCTGCTTCGCCCGAGCCCCGGTTAAATATGAAGTATAATGTTACCGACAGGCTAAGATTTAAAATGGCATCGGGACTATACTCGCAAACCCTGATGAGCACTAAAAACAACCAGGATGTGGTAGACCTGTTTACCGGCTTCCTGGATGCCCCTAACGAATCGGCACAGGATGCAAACGGGGTATTACATACTGCTATCCATAACATGCAGCGCAGCGTTGATGCTATTTTTGGCGTTGAGGTAGACCTGCCTAAAAACATTACACTGAACATTGAACCCTATTATAAATACTTCTGGCATTTATTCGACCTGAATATTTACAAAACCGCCGATGACCAGTCAGACTTTATGCTTGAAAAAGGGGCTTCTTACGGGCTTGATATTTTAATGAAGTGGCAATACAAAGGTTTGTTTTTATATGGCACTTACTCGCTGGCATATAATCAAATAAACGATTTTCAACAGATATATGCCCCTTATTACGACCGCCGCCATAACGTTAACCTGGTTGCAGCATACGACTTTGGTAGAAAACGTAGTTGGGAAGTAAGCGCCCGTTGGAATTACGGCAGCGGTTTTCCGTTTACCCAAACCCAGGCCTTTTACGAAAACAATCCTTTTACAGCAGGTATAAGCACTAATTACACAGGCACCAATGGCAACCTGGGCATCCTTTACGCACAGCAGATTGACGGTGGCCGCCTGCCTGCCTACAGCCGCCTTGACCTTGAAATAAAGAAGATATGGAGCTTTGGCAAGAAGCTGAAGCTTGAAGCAAACGCCAGCGTTGCCAACGTCTACGACCGTCAGAATATTTTCTATTTCAACCCGGTTACTTATGCCAGGGTAAACCAATTGCCTATACTGCCAAGTTTAGCGGTAGCATTTTCGTTTTAAGCGAGTGAGTTGATTTTTTTTGCAAGGATGAGATTTCTGCAGAATGAAATGACCAGAGGCTTAATGCCGGGTTTTCACCCCTCTATTATATTTGACAACAACCTCAATTCCTCAACCCTGTTATTTCTATTCTGCTGCCCGTAAAGTTCAGTAAGGTAATTGAGTATTTCTTTAATGATGAGAGGGTATCACCAAAAGTTAAATACCAGGGTTTATGTTCCAGCGGACTCATCCCTTTCTGGCTTTACAGATAGGTTGCCAGGAAACGTAAGAAAGATTGCAACTAAGCAACCTTACCCGGCTTTAGCTTCTTTTCTTTAAGCATACCTTTTTTAGACATTTTGATAATGGTATTCAAATCAAGTGGCCGGTCGAAGTCAGCAGTTGACTCTTTGATTAACGAGGTGCGCACATACAGCTCATCTGACCTGGGCTTCATATTTTGCTTTTTCTTTTTGAGATGCATTTCGTGCGCTTATAATACGAACCTTACCGGAACGTGTTACAAAAGTAATACGTAAAATGCGATTGTAATGAACCTTTAATAATAAGGTTGCATTTAGTCCCCCTTCGAAGGGGGACGATTGTTATTTCCGCAGGAAATGACAATCAGGGGGATGACGGCACTTTAGCAGGATAGTGAGTCTTTATCCATGTGTCAATGTACAATACTACGCTATCAAGATTATTCATTACATCCTCATCCCTGATTCGGATGATGGCAAAGCCTAACTTTTGCAAAACGCGGTCTTTTTCCATATCTTTTAAAACTGCTTCTTCACTATCATGGCTTTTTCCATCTAACTCAATCACCAGCATCAAATCTTTACACAAAAAATCAGCTATGTATAAATCAATTATTCGTTGCCTCAAAAATGTAAAGCCAAGCATTCCCTTGTTCCGCAACACTTCGCACCATAACCTTATTTCGGCTTTTGTGCTATAGTTACGCAAACCGCGTGCAAGAGGTTTGAATTTTTTATTGTAGTTATGATTTCCAGGCATAGCTTAGTAACAGTTCCAAAATAACTT
>PMXD01000352.1 GCA_003165895.1 Bacteroidota bacterium
AAGAACACCTGGGCTTACCTAATAAAAAAGATGTAAAAGATGGAGTAATTACCTACAAGATTGCTGCACATGCGGCGGATCTTGCCAAGGGACATCCAGGGGCGCAGTATCGTGATAATGTATTGAGTAAGGCGCGTTTTGAATTCAGATGGGAAGACCAGTTTAATTTATCGCTGGATCCCGATACGGCGCGTGAGTTTCATGATGAGACTTTGCCGGCGGATGGTGCTAAAACGGCGCATTTCTGCTCGATGTGCGNNCTTCTCCAAAGGAGAAGGACTTTAAGTTTTCCCGAGCCGTGAGGTCGGAGGATATTATAATGTTTGAAGAAGATAAATTTTATGAGCGTTTTGCCGGATATACCTCTTGTTTTAACCATTGCGGGTTTTGACCCGAGTGGTTGTGCGGGGATATTGGCGGATATTAAAACTTTTGAGACGAATGGTGTTTATGGAATGGCGGTTTGCACTGCTAATACCGAACAGAATGTTACCGGGTTTAAGAAACCCAATTGGATTAAGAAGGAGGAAATAATAGCACAATTAAACCTGTTGCAGAAAGAAGTGAATTTTGAATTTGTGAAGATTGGTTTGGTTGAAAGTTTTGAAGTGCTGCAAATTTTAGTGAATGAATTGATAAAAGCAAACCCGGATGTGAAAATTGTATGGGATCCTATATGTAAAGCCAGCGCCGGTTTTGAGTTTCATACAGATGTTGAAAATGGATTGCTGGAAAGTATTTGCTCAAGGCTGTTTATGGTAACGCCGAACCTTGATGAGCTGAATATGTTTTCATCCATCGGAGAGATAGAGGAAGCAGGAAGGCATTTGGCGCAGTATTGTAATTTTTTAATCAAGGGGGGGCACAGCACAACAGAGTATTCAACGGATATTTTGTTTACAAAACCCGGCACTTATTATTTCGAAGCCGCAAAGCTGGAAGGGTTTTCAAAACGGGGTACGGGTTGTGTTTTGTCGGCAGCTATTGTGGCTAACCTGGCAAAGGGCGAAAGCCTGGTGCAAACCGTTGCCAATGCCAAAAGGTATATTAATAGTTATTTAACCAGTAACCGCTCGATGGTAGGAACACACAGTTATGAAAATCAGTAAACTTCATTATATCACAGCTAACCCCTTGCACGCTGAAGAAGCCTGTAAAGGGGGCGTGGATTGGATTCAACTGCGCGTAAAGCATAGCAACGATGACGACTGGAAAATGATTGCGGAAGAGACTAAAGCCATCTGCAAAAAATACGGCGCCAAACTGATAATTAACGACAGCGTTAAACTGGCTAAACTGGTGGGTGCTGACGGGGTTCATTTAGGTAAGGAAGATATGCCACCGGACGAGGCAAGAAAATTACTTGGCCCTGATTTTATCATCGGCGGAACGGCGAACACTTTTGAAGATATAGCAAGGCTTGCTGCATTGAAAGTTGATTATATTGGGTTAGGGCCTTTCAGGTATACGCAAACAAAAACAAACCTGAGTGCGCTGCTGGGATTGGAAGGCTACCTGGAGTTGATGAAGACCTGCGTTATTGAACATATCAAAGTGCCGGTTATAGCTATCGGGGGCATTAAAATAAATGATGTGGAAGAGATACTGGCCACCGGTGTTTATGGAATAGCGGTTTCATCAGCTATCAGTAACTCGGGTGATGTAACGGCTACTGCGCAGGCGTTTATTCGTAAAATCAAAAAATGATTTTGTATGGAAATTAAAGGATTGAAAATAGGAGATAAAGTTTTTGCCTCGCGATTGTTTACCGGTACGGGTAAATTCAGCTCCTCAGCTTTGATGAAGCGGGCTTTACTGGCTTCGGGCTCTGAACTGGTTACGGTGGCTTTAAAGCGGGTAGATGCACAGAATGAAGAAGATGATATATTAAAGCACCTGGGCCACCAGCAGTTTAATTTATTGCCGAATACATCAGGAGTAAGAACTGCAAAAGAAGCTGTGTTTGCTGCACAGATGGCCCGCGAAGCATTGGAAACAAACTGGTTGAAACTAGAGATTCACCCGGACCCCAAATATTTGTTACCGGACCCTATTGAAACTTTGAAGGCGGCTGAGGAATTGGTGAAGCTTGGGTTTATTGTACTGCCCTACGTTCATGCAGACCCGGTTTTATGTAAGCGGTTGGAAGAAGTGGGGGTTGCTGCCGTAATGCCGTTAGGCTCGCCGATAGGAAGCAATAAGGGATTAAGGGCCAAAGATTTTTTAGAAATCATTATTGCGCAAAGCAAAGTACCGGTGGTGGTTGATGCAGGCATAGGTGCGCCTTCGCATGCTGCTGAGGCGATGGAAATGGGAGCCGATGCAGTGCTTGTAAATACGGCCATTGCTATAGCGGGTGATCCGGTGCGGATGGCTATTGCTTTTAAACTGGCTGTTGAGGCAGGGCGTATGGCATTTGAAGCGCGGTTGGCAAAACCTTCGGGGTTGGCGGTAGCAAGTAGTCCGCTGACGGCGTTTTTGGAAGATTGAAATGCAATTATCGCACGGAGAGAATACAGAGAAAGCAACCGGGAAATACAAATGAATGATACTATGTTTAAGGAACTATTTGATACTTATGATTGGGATGAGGTAAAAGCTTCTATTTACGCTAAAACGGAGCGCGATGTAATTGAGGCGTTGAATAAAACACACAGGGATTTGGAGGATTTTAAGGCGCTTATTTCGCCGGCGGCGTTGCCGTTTTTGGAAGAGATGTCGCAATTGAGCCATGCACTTACGTTGAAACGTTTTGGACGAACAATGCAAATGTACGTGCCGCTTTATCTCTCCAATGAGTGCCAGAATATTTGTAATTACTGTGGGTTTAGTTTTGATAATCATATTAAGCGCAAAACGCTTACAGATGATGAGATTTTAAAAGAAGTTGCTGTTATAAAAGAATGGGGCTATGAGCACGTTTTGCTGGTAACCGGCGAGGCAAGTCAAACAGTGGGTGTTCCTTATTTGAAACATGCAGTGCAGTTGATACGCGAACACTTTGCCAATATTTCGATAGAGGTACAACCTTTGGAGGAAAACGAATATCATGAGTTATCAGTGGAAGGATTGAACGCAGTACTGGTTTACCAGGAAACTTACCATAAAGACAACTATAAAACACATCACCCCAAAGGGAAAAAATCAAATTTTTACTACCGGTTGGAAACGCCGGATAGATTGGGGAAAGCAGGGGTGCATAAAATTGGCTTGGGTGTTTTACTTGGACTTGAGGACTGGCGTGTAGATAGTTTTTTTACGGCTTTGCACCTGGATTACCTGGAGAAAACTTACTGGCAAACAAAGTATGCAGTTTCATTTCCGCGGTTAAGGCCGGCAGAGGGAGTTTTGTTGCCTAAGATGGAATTGCGTGATAAAGATTTGGCCCAACTAATTTGTGCCTACCGTTTGTTTAATGGCGAAGTGGAGTTGTCTATCTCAACACGCGAGAATGAAAAATTCAGGAACAATATTATTAAGCTGGGAATAACGTCCATCAGTGCCGGTTCGAAAACAAATCCGGGAGGATATTCGGTTGAGCCGGAGTCGTTGGAGCAGTTTGCGATTTCCGATGAACGGACCCCTGCAGAAGTTGCAACCATGCTAAAACAAAACGGCTATGAGCCTGTATGGAAAGATTGGGACTTAGCATTAATGACCACCAGCCATGACCACTGAAGAATTAAAAAGGTATAACCGCCATATTATTCTACCCGAAATAGGTTTGGAAGGCCAGCTAAAATTAAAGCAGGCTAAAGTATTGGTTATTGGCGCCGGTGGCCTGGGGTGCCCGGTATTACAATATCTTACTGCAGCCGGTGTGGGAACGATGGGCATTGTGGATGATGATAAAGTAGATGAGAGCAATCTGCAAAGGCAGATTCTTTACACCACAAATGATATTGGAAAATCAAAAGCGGAAACTGCTGATGAAAGGTTGAAGGCGCAAAATCCTTTTTGTGCGTTTAATATTTACAAGCAAAGACTTACTGTTGTTAATGCGATTGAAATTCTTTCGAAATACGATATAGTGGTTGATGGTTCTGATAATTTCCCGACACGTTATTTAGTTAGTGATGCCTGCGTGATGCTGGGCAAGCCATTAGTGTTTGGTTCGGTGTTTAAGTTTGAGGGCCAGGTGGCGGTTTTTAATTTTAATGGCAGCGCAACTTACAGGTGTTTGTACCCTGTTCCTCCTGCTGCAGATGAGGTGCCTAACTGTTCGGATATTGGTGTGTTGGGTGTTTTGCCCGGCATAGTGGGGCTTTTGCAGGCCAATGAGGTAATCAAGATGATTACTGGTGTTGGAGAGGTATTAAGTAATAAGTTGTTACGCTTTGATGCGCTGAGCATGAGCTTTGAAACTTTCTCATTTCCTTTAAATCCGGAAAATAAACAGGTTAGTTCGTTTGCAGATTACGACCAGTTTTGCGGCGTGGGGGTAAAAGAAATATCCGCAAATGAACTGAAAGAAAAAATCAGGCTAAAAGAAAATATACAAATTATTGATGTGCGCGAAACTGCAGAGCATGAGGTGAAGAATATTGGTGCACTATCTATTCCATTGAGGCAACTGGTAGAAAACCTGGATAAAATACAGAAAGATATTCCGGTTGTGGTGCATTGCCAGGGAGGGAGCCGGAGTAAGAAAGCTGTAGCCCTGTTGATAGAAAAAGGCTTTGATAACGTGGTTTCGCTGAAGGGCGGCATTGCGGAGTTTATCTAGTCGTTAACCAGCGATTGAATGTGTTGAAATGTTTCAACAGGATTTTCGCTTTGCCAGATAGTGCCAAGCAATGCTGCGCCTGCAAAACCGGCTTCCCTGGCCTTTAAAATATTCTCAGCGGTAATTCCTCCGAGGGCGATTATATCCGGCAGTTGAGTTTTTTTATTTTTTAAATCCTTCAATTCTTCAGCCAAAATATTTAAGTCAAATTTTGAATGGTAGCCGGGTTTGCTGATGCTTTCGAATATGGGGCTTAGGAAAATGTATTGGTATGGGAAAGTGTTTTCTCTGATATCCTGAACGCTGTGAAAGGAGGCCGTAATGATATTGTTTGTTTTTAGTTCCGGTATCATTTTTTTATTGGTTTCACTTAGGTGAATTCCTTTTATCCCGAATTTACCAGCAAGGTGAAAGTGGGAATGGAGAACTATTTTGTTGTGAAACTCTTTGGGGATTGCTTCTAAAAAATGTTGTGTTTGTTCAATACTCCAATGAGGTTTTCTGAGATGAAAAATCCGGAGGCCGAGGTTAAAAAGCTGAATGGCTGTGTTTGCCTCGCCCGTTTTATCTTCCTCCGGAGATAAAAGTATAAGTTTAAAGGGTGTTTCCATTTCAATGGGAAAATAGCACATATCTGCGGAAACAAAGACCTTCCTCGCAGANNTGGGGGACTCTGCGTATTGGCAGCCTGCCCTAACGCAGAGTCCCCAACCTTCGGAAGGGAGACTCTGCGAGGAAGAGGACAAATTGGTGGCTTCCCGCATTGACGTAAGACAGGGGAGCACTATTATTTCATTATCTTTAGTTTTTGAAAGACTTGTGAAGAAACCTGGCGTAATTATTTTTTTTGTATTTGTGTTTCATGGGGTATCGGCGCAGTATTGCGTGCCCCGTGATTCGTTTATTTGTGTAGCGGCGGCGGTGCCTGACTCGGCGGGCCTTTATCCGCCGGTTGATTCTTTTCCTTCATTTTATAATAACTTTTTGACCTCGGCTACTTTGCAGTTCAGGAACTTTGATACCATTTTGTTTGGTACGGAGGTTTTACCTGTTTATTCGCTGACCTGGGATACGATTGAAAACCTGCCACCCGGCCTTTGCTGGACGACAAGTGAAGCGAATAACACATTTGCACAGGGAGCGGCAGGATGTATACATTTTAGCGGGCTGGCCTGTGGGCCTACGGGGCAGTATAAACTATCTACATTAGTTACGCTCGATATTGGGGTGCTGGTTGAAACCGATGGCGATCCCGGTGGCCTGGGTTATATGGTAAGGCTACAGAATTACGATTCTACTAATATACCGGTGGATACCACGCAGACAGATTCGATGCCGTTTATACCTTACGGGGGCATTTGCCAAACGCTTACCCCACCGGTGGTTAGCCTGGGAGGCGATCAAACAGTTTGCGCAGGAAGTATTGTTACTTTTAACCCGGTGGTTACCGGTGGGCAACCTCCTTATAGTTACTTGTGGCAATCTGCCGGTAGTATTATTATCTGTTCCACCTGTGCTAACCCTTCGGTGGCTATGGACCTGGACTCGAAGTACCTGCTGAAAGTTACAGACGCCAGTGGAGGATTTGCGTATGATTCGGTCCTTTACACTATTGCAGGTACTGCTTATAATTTTCAGGTAACTGCCACTGAACCGGATATTTTTTGCGGGGGTGGAACGGCGGCTATTTCGGCCAATCCAAATGATTCAGTGAGTTTTCAGTGGTTTGGAAACGGCAATAGCCTTGCGGGTGAAACGAACCGCATGTTAACGGTTACGGACTCATCGGGCGCCTATTACCTTGTTTACACCGAAGCAGGAATTTGCCAGGCTACCAGTAATATTATTAATCTTTTATTTTATGATACTACGGCGGTTTCAATCCTTTCGGGTGCCTCAGATACAATATGTATAGGTGCAGCGGTTACACTTTCGGCTAACGCAGTGGGTAATGGGTTAAGTTACGGGTGGCTGGTTAACGGCAGTAATTTGAATTACCCTGCTATTTCGTTATCGGCTAACAGCGGTGGTAGTTACCAGGTTATGGTAACTAATGCGGTTGGATGTACGGACACCAGTGTGGCGGTACTGGTTGTGGCAAGCCCCAACTTACCACCGGCTTTAACGTATGACCAGTTTATTGATGATACCTTGTGCAATAACGCTGTAGCAATAACGCTTTCCGGAGCGCAACCTGCGGGGGGGTATTATTCGGGTACAGGGGTTTCAAATGGCATTTTTAATCCATTTGCAGCTAATGCAGGGCCAAATTTTGTTTATTATAATTATACGGATAGTACGGGGTGTGGCAACTCGGTTTTTGATACTATAGTTGTTTTGCTGTGCACCGGTATACAGGAAGTTGACGTGCAGGATGATATTACGTTATATCCTAACCCGGGGGTTGAACAGCTGACCGTTGAATCGGATATTTTGAAGCGGGCAGATGCCAGGTTTTTTGTTTTTGATATAACGGGCAAGAGGCTTGCTGTAAGTTACAGGCGTATTGGGAACAATAAGATTACTTTGGATATCAGTACATTGTCACCGGGGTGTTATTTGGTTCAGTTGTCGGTTGACGGTGAGGAGTTAAGCCGGCGGTTTGTGAAGATGGAATAGAGGAAGTGGTTTGAAATCCATTGGTCTTTATTTAACGGGTTCTCAGCCTCTACTATCTCTTACCCAAAATTTTTGAGAATCATAAATTATGGCCACCTCAAAACTATGAGAAAAAATCAAACGGGGAAGGTTTGTATTTAAATATAAGCAGATGTCATTGCGAAGCTTTTTTCAATAAAAAAATAGAAGAGAAAAGGCTGCGGCAATCTTCCGCTGTGTCTTTCATGAGTAATTTGCCAGCTAAAGACACAGCGGAAGATTGCCGCGGTTAATATTTTTTTATTTTTTACGGGAATTAACCTCGCAATGACATCTTTTTTATTTTAATACATCCGTTAATATTTGGGCAAGGCATGGCCGTTCCCTAAAAGGGGTGCCAAAGCCAAATACACCGCAATATTATTTTCAGAATAATCAAAGAGGGTTTTAAATGCAAATATTGTTTGGAAAAATGAATTTCTTCTTTACATTTGTATTTAGATAGTTGTCTAAATATACAAATAGCTAAGTGATACGGAACGGAATATGAATGCACTTTTTAAAGCTTTGAATGATCCTACCAGGCGGGATATACTGGCACTTTTGAAAAAGAGGGATATGACGGCAGGTGAAATAGCTGATGAGTTCAGTTTTTCAAAACCAACGATATCGCATCATCTTGATTTATTGAGGCAGGCAGGATTGGTGGAGAGTGTGAAGGAGGGGCAGTTTATTTACTATTCGCTGAACACCACGGTAATGGATGAGATAATTACGTGGTTTGTTCAGTTTACAGGCAATAAAAAGTCAAACAATAAAAAACAATAAACATGGAAAAGATCAATTACAAAAAGGAAATGATTTTATGGGTGTTCCTTTTATTACCATTAGTTTACCTGGCTTACGTATGGAATGAGCTGCCTACCACGGTGCCCATTCACTTTAACGGTGAGGGAGAGGCGAATGGTTGGGCGGGTAAAGCGTCTGAATTTATCATGACAGGAACGAATTTGTTCGTTTATTTCTTTATGCTGTATTTGCGAAAAGTAGACCCTAAGAAACTAAACGACGGTTTTTTTACCACCAACTATTTTAAGCTGCGGGTGGCGTTGATTGTTTTTCTTTCGGTTCTAAGCATCATGATGATTTACATTGCTCTGCCGGGTAATGAGCATATGGGTGTGCATTGGATGCCCGCCTGTGTGTTTTTGTTCCTGTCAGTTTTGGGCAATTTTATGATAAACTTAAAACCCAATTGGTTTATCGGCATACGGACACCGTGGACATTAAGCAGCGATGCCGTTTGGAAGAAAACACACCAGGTTGGCGGAAGAATATTCTTTTACGGTGGTATGATTTGTATAGTTGCCAGCTTTTTACTGAAAGGTGCCTGGATGAATGGTTTTATGCTGACTTTTATCCTGGGCTCGGTTGCATTTCTGTTTGGTTACTCGTTCTGGCTTTTTAAGCAGGAGCAAGGACAAGTGAAAGAGTAAGGCTTGTGCCAATCCGAAAAAATCTTCCCTCGTATATTTTAGTGTAAGGGATTGTCCTGTTGGCCGTCAAAACTTAAACAATGATGGATTGTTTAATTATTTAACGGCTAAAAGAAATACCATGAACTATCTTAAAATTTTGATTCCTGTTGCTATGTCGCTGGTTTTTATAACCTATCTGATGGCGCAGGGTAGTGTTACTTACGACTATAGCAAGAATCCTTATTATTCGCACACGGACGCCAAACCGGTTAAGGTGAGTGATGCTGAATGGAAGAAAATATTACCGCCAGGGATGTACCACATTGCACGGGAGCAAGGTACTGAAAGGGCGTATACCGGGAAGTATTGGGATAACCATACTAAAGGAACTTACTATTGCGCGGTATGTGGAAACCCGTTGTACAGTTCAGATGCTAAATTTGAAAGCCATACGGGTTGGCCAAGCTTTTTTCAGCCATTGAATAAAAACAGCCTTACGCTTAAAACGGACTCCGATGGCGACCGGACTGAGGTAACCTGCAAAAGATGTGGTTCGCATTTGGGGCATGTGTTTGATGATGGGCCTGCGCCTACAGGGCAGCGGTATTGTATGGATGGGAATGTGCTGGATTTTGAGGCGGGGAAGTAGGTTTTCGGAAAATGTTGCCCTATATCATTTGAATATTCGTTAAGGTAGGTGTCCCACCTCCCCCTACGCCCCCTCCAGAGGGGGACATTGCAATTTTCGCATTGCGAAAATTGCAATAAATGCCAGATTTGTTAGAATTATTTAATGCCCCGGCGCGAAGACCGGAGCATTTTTTTAAGCAAGAGCAAATTTGAATGATATAAATGGATTGATGCTATTGTTGACGGGCGTTTCTAAATGCTATTCGTAAAAAAGAGGGTAGCACGATGAGCAATAGCGGTAAGGCGATAATAAAGCCACCTATTACTGCTATGGCCAGTGGTTGATGTAGCTGTGCACCGGTGCCTATGCCTAATGCCAATGGCGTTAAGGCGATAATGGCTCCAAGAGCTGTCATTAGTTTGGGGCGCAGGCGGGTGGCAATGGCAAAGCTGAGCGCATCGTCTACGCTTTTGGTAAGTAATGAATCGGAAAACTGGAGGTAGGTGAAAATTGCGTTTTCGCCTATGATGCCTACTATCATAATCAGGCCGGTATAGCTGCCTACGTTCAGGGGTGTATGGGTTAAGTAAAGTGCCATGTAACTTCCTGAAACGCCGAGGGCTGCGATAAATAAAATAATGAGCGCCACTTTTATTTTCCTGAATAAGAAAAGAATAACGGAGAATACAAGGAGACAGGCCGCTATTAGTATAAACAGCAGTTCTTTAAATGAAGCCTGCTGCTCGGCGTACATGCCGCCGTAAATGATGTGGAAGCCCTGGGGTAGTTTAACTTTGCGGCTTACTTCGGTTTTAATATCGTTCATAACACTGCCCAGGTCGCGGCCATTTAACCGGGCATGCACCGGAAACATAGATTCGAGGTTTTCGCGCACAATTTCTGACTCACCTTCATTTAAACTAACAGTTGATAGTTGATTAAGCGGCAGCAGTTTTCCGTTGGGTAAAAATACGGGCAATTGTTTTACCTGTTCTACCGATATGTTATTTGAACCGGGATATAACATACGGATGGCGGTTTGCTGTTCTTTTTCAAAAACATTACCAATGACATTCCCTTCTAACTGGGTTTGGGCCTGCGTTTGAAAGTTAGCAGGCGTAATACCAAACTGTGCCAGCTTTGTATAATCGGGCTGAACTGAAAGTGAAGGGCCGGCGATGGTGATGCCGTTAAATACGTCGGCGGTGCCGGGTACCTTTTCAATTACTTCGGCAACATCTTTTGCGAGCACTTTTAATTGCGCCTGGTTAGGGCCATATACTTTTACTTCGATAGGTTGGACGGAGGTCATTAAATCGCCCAGCATATCGCCTACTACCTGGCCGAAATCAATGGTAAGTGCGGGTTGGTTTTCTGATACACGTTTACGGATATCGTCAATAACTTCATCGGTTGTGCGGGTTCTGTTTTTCTTTAGTTGTATGGTATAATCGCCGCGGTTTGGTTCGGTAATAAAGAAACCCAGCTCAGTACCGGTTCGTCGGGAATATGCTTCTACTTCCGGTACCTGCATGATTATTTTTTCAGCTTCGCGGAGCATACGGTCGGTTTCTTCTAACGAGGTGCCGGGTGGAGAAAAATAATCCATTACGATGGAGCCTTCGTCCATTTCAGGAAGGAAACCGGTTTCGAGTTGAGGATAAATGAATACTATGGCCGCGATTAAACCAGCTACAAACAAAAGGCTGATGTAAGGTTTTTTGATGAAGAACAATATCCAGCCAGTGCGATGTTGGATTTCCTGTTCCGGTTGTTGTTTCTGTTTACCGAAACTAAGTAACAGGTATAAGGCAGGTAGTATTAACCAGGTAACAAAAAACGAGCACACCAGGGTAATAATCATGGTATTGGTGAGTATGTGAAACCAGGCACCAGCCACACCGCTCATAAGCATAAACGGAATAAAAATTACGATGGTGCTAAGTGAGGAACCCACCATGGCGGGAAACAGGTAGCTGATTGACTGGCCCAATAAATCGGTTGTTGGGACATTGGGGTGCTCCTCGTGTGTGCGGTGGATTTGTTCTACCACTACAATGGCATCGTCAATAATTAAGCCAATAGAAGCGGCGATAGCGCCGAGGGTCATAATATTGAAGTTGTAGCCAATAGCGTAAATTACCAGTAGTGTAAGTGCAACAGTTATCGGAATGGTAATAAGAATAACCGCACTGGCTTTTAATGAGCGCAGAAAAATGATGGCTACGATGATGGCGAGTAAAAGGCCAATCAGCAGGCTATCAGTTACGCTGCGGATTGAATTGCTGACAAAATCGGCCTGCACATAGTAGGGTTTCATTACAACGCCTTTGGGCAATAGTTTATTCAGTTCTTTTACTTTGGCTTGTATGTCGTCGCTTACTTCAATCAGGTTGGCATTGGGTTGTTTAAGGACGGAAACCAGCAGCGAGCTTTCGCCATTGGCGTTGATGCGGATGTACTCTTTCTTTTCGCGGATGTTTATTGAGGCAATGTCTTTAAGCAGTGTGATGCGCTTGCCATCATTTTTGATAACGATATTTTCGATGTCGGTTTTGTTGGTAATGCCTGCATTGGTAACGGTTAAGTAAAGACGCTTATAATTACTTAGGTATCCGTTTGCCAAAACGAAATTGCTTTGACTTAACACCGTCATAATTGCATCAGGCGTAATGCCCACGGCGCTCATTTTTTGTGCATTTAGTTCAACCCAAAACTCTTTGGTTTTGCCGCCAACACTTCGCACCTCCGATACTCCGGCAACCTGTGACAGAAAGGGCTTTACGGTATAGTTGGCAATAAAGTTCAGTTCAATATCGCTATGGCCTTTGCCTTGTAATGTATAGCCCATTACCGGTAATAGTGAGGGGTTCATTTTCTCGACCGTCATGCTGAAACCAGTAGGTAGATCACTGCGGATTTCGTTGATGCGGGCTTCGATTTGTTGTTGAGCCAGGTCTACATTGCTGTTCCAATCAAGGTAAGCTGATATTTCGCAGGAGCCGCGGCTGGTGTTGCTGCGCACGGAAGTAATGTGCGGTACTTTTTTGATGGCCGTTTCCATGGGTTTGGTAACGGTTATCATCATTTTGTTTACCGGCTCAAGGCCGTTTTCGGCAATGATTTTAATCTTTGGAAAGGTGACTTCCGGAAACAAAGAAGTTTGCAAATGGGTAAAAGCCATAAAGCCACCCATCAGTATCATTACCGCTAATACCGCCACCGGGTTTTTGTAGGTTACAAAGAACTTATTCATGGCCATCGGTTTTAATTATTTCAACCAATGCAGTGTCGGGCAACGCATAATTACCGGTTAAAATGATCCGGTCGCTTGCAGCGAAGTGTGGGGTTAGTATCTCCACTTTTCCAGAGGTTTCAAGTCCCCGTGTTACGGGCACTTTGATAGCTGTTGAATCATTAATCAGCTTCATTACCCAAAAATTTTCTTCAGTTTCATCCGTCAGCACTGCTTCTTTAGGCAAGGCCTGTGCATTGCTTTTAATTGTTTTAAGCAGGCGGATGCGCGCAATCAGGTTTTCGGGCAGGTTTTTATCTGTTGTGGCTTTCACCACAAAGCTTTCGGTTTGCGAAACAGGGTCCATGGCAGAAAGCTTAGCATCTATTACGCCGCTTAGCACTGATTTATCGGGTAGTTCTATATTGCAGGCTTCGCCGATGTGAACTTCCTGGTTAAACTCGTAAGGAACGTTGAGCAAAAATACCTGGCTGCTTTTTTGGGCTATGATGCATAGTTGTTCTCCATCAGCTACATAATCGTCATCATGTTTATCGAGTTCGGTTATGATACCAGAGCCGGTGGCTTTGATATCAAATTTGCCGTTGAATTTGAGGATGGAGTCAAGGGCCGGAGAGGTATAGGCCGAAGCCTCTTTTGTTTTTACAGTAAAAAGCACCTGGCCCTGCTCAACATAATCGCCCACTTTTACATCGGATTTTTGAATGTAACCCGTGGCAGAAGATTTGACGGTGTTCTTTTTGAGAAATGAGGTGACTCCGTTTAAAGCGATGCTATCGCTTATTAAACCTTTGCTAACGGATGTTAGGGTAACAGGGGTTCTTGCGTCTACCGTTTTTTCGCCTTCGTCTTCTTTAGCTTCTTTGGGTTTGCAACCGGGGATTGCCAGAAGGAGAACTAAAAGCGTTAAGCTGGCACTTGTCGCAAGTAGCTGTGGGATTGCTTCGCAGAGCCTCGCAATGACGCGCATTTTGGGCATTGCTTTGTCGCAGGGCCTACTTGCAATGACGCGCATTTTATTTTGATTATTTAATATCATTTGAAGTAATTGAGTTGGTTAATAATTTGAAGCCTGCTGATGGTTGTTTGAGTGAGGCTTGATTTAAAATTGATGTAGTTGTTGATGGCTAAAACGAGGTCGGTGATTTTTACAAGGCCTCTATCCAGCTGGGCTTTGTAGGCATCTATCAGTTGGTTTGCCAGTTCGAGTTGTTTGTTTGTTTCGGTAATCAGCTCATCGGTGGAGCGAAGCGTTTCGTGTAATTGCTGCACCTGCTGTTGGTATTGCCGCCGGTAAAACAATTCGTAGTTATGTGATATCTGAGATGAGAGGGCAATTTTCTGGTATTCCATTTTGCGTTGCTTGCCATCGTATAAGGGCATAGAGAAGTTCAGCCCGATGCCTGCACCAAAATTTTTATAGGCAGTTGGTAAATTGGAGGTCCAGAGACCTGCATCGCCGAATGCAGATAATTTGGGTTGGTAGTTGAGATCGATGAGGCTTTTTCGGTTGGCAAATTTCAGGCTGTCTATTCTGTATTGTCTCAACAGAACGGAATTGGCCGGGTCGAACATGGCGGGCAAGGGGATATCGGGTTTACTAAGTTCAACCAGGGCGGTGTCGTCTAAACCGCAAAGAATATTGAGCGTGTAAAGATCTGTGCGGTATTGCATTTTTGACTGACGATAGCTGAGTAGCTGAGTTTCTTTTACCATGCGCACGTTCAAAAAATCTGTTTCGGCGTAAATGCCTTTTTGCACCAATGGTTTTAATGCTTCCTCCTCATTATTTAAAAGCGCCAAAACGTCTTGCACGGATTGCAGCAGGCTGTAATCTTTATAGGTAGCAATATATTGGTCGGTAATTGCTTTTTTAAGGTCGAGCGTTGAAATTTCGGATTGATTGCCGAGGTAACGGTTTTCAATATCTATGGATTCAAACCGGGCCTTTTTTGATTTTTTCATAATCAACTGCTGCGAAACACCCACCTGCGCCTGGTAATTACCGCCATTAGTAACGACGGCATCATATCCATAGCCATTAATATTTGGCGTGTAATAAATCTGCCCGTTCAGGTCCACCTGGGGTTTAAAAGTTGCTTTTACTTTCTGGCTGTCAATGGCATTACTCATCATTTGCGTTTGGTAATCTTTAAGCAAAGGGCTGTTTTTGATGCCTTGTTCCAGGTAAAAATCAAGTGTGCGTGTTTGGGCCGGAAGCAGGAGCCGCCAACACATGAGCGCAATAAATATTTTATATTTTGTCATAATATTATTAGTTTGTAACGCCGTGAAGGCGTTTGTTTTTTTCGTTGAAAAGCACGCAGGTCCATTTGCCTCATCCCTTTGTCTATCGACATTTCCCCTCTCCATAGTTCGGCTCTGCTCACTCTCCATAGTTCGGCTCTGCTCACTACAAAGTTTTCAAAGCAAAATAGAGAGGGGAAAACCACCTGGTGCAGGCAGTAATCCTTGTTTTATTCGCCTTACGCTTTAAACCACATTAAAAATAGCTCTACGGTTTTAGCGCTGAATGGCCAGACAAACAGGATGTGCCGGGAGTGCAGTAAATAGTAAACAGGCGGCCACGCTTTGTAAAAATGCCTTACCGATTCCTTTTAGGGGAACCGGCAAGGTTTTAACCGCTAACAATAACGATTGAAAGCGGCCATTAAAAATATCTCATGGTAATACCCCTGTCAGGGATAAAACACGGGGGTGAGATATAATTAAAAAGTTTACAACTGCCCGAAGGTTACTAATCTTCCGCTTTTGCAGCTTCTTTTTTTACAAGCCCGCCTTTGGCAGAAAATTGAACCTCGTAGCCCTCGCTGCCCTTGTTGATGGTTAGTTCGTAAAGGGTGCCGTTACCGGCTGTTTCAACTTCGGTAGTTTCCTGGATAGTAAAACCTCCGAACTGTTTGTTGAATACGGCTGATACTGCGTGCGGTAACTGAGAGAACTTTATTTCCGTTTCGGTTTCGAGCCAGGTGCCATCTTCTTTGTATGTGGCTGACTGTTTTTTGTTGCCGTTAAAGAATACCACTTCGTAGGTAGTTTTACCTGCCATTGACCAGCTTTGCTGGTTGGATGCCGGGAANNTACCGGTACTTTATCGGTGGTTATTTTCTGCGCAAACGAAAGCGAGTAAAACACACTTCCGAGTAACAATGCTAACATCGTTTTATTCATGATAATATTTTGTATTTTATAATTTTCAAAAAACATTCAAAACCAGCAGTTGCGGCAAGGTAATTTTAACCGGTGCTGTTTGAAAGCATGGCGCCAATTACCCTGATTATCGCTTTAACAAAAATGCTTTCAGCCCATTGGAGGACGGAAAACAGAGGCGGTATAACCTGAAAGAAATACTTCATCAACCAGCGCGGTTAGTTCATTTTCAATAATAGCCGGTTGAATCAATTCGATGTTAAATTGCCGGGCTGCGGTAATTATTGGCACCAGCTGGTGATGAAACTGAATTGGCTGGTGCGGTTTATCGCCGGGCTCTGGTATATCGTGACCGAATAAGCCATCTATTTGCAACAAATGTTCGGTAATAAAGTCCGGAAGGTCCATATCCGGGTCTTCTACAGCTTTGCAATGAGCGTACATTTTAGGCATATCGGGCAGGGTAGAAAAATCTCCCTCCGGCAAAAACATAGTGCCTGCCACAAAATAAAAAAGTAAGAGGATGGTTAAGGTTTTTAACAAGCTCATCTGTTTTCCAAAGATATTGATTTTATTCGCTTCGGCGAAATTGCCCCTGCATTGTTTTGCTTGTAAAATACGCGTTAAGGCTTTTAATATAAAATTCACCACTCAAAATTAAAAATATGAAAAGATTCAGCCTTCCATTAGCCCTGCTGCTATTAACTTCTTTTACAACGTTTGCGCAGCAATATAAAATAGCCAAAAAATTTCCGGTGGCCGGTGAAGGTGGCTGGGATTACCTGATATCTGACCCGCACCAGGGCCGGTTATTTATAAGCCATGGCACCGTGGTAAATGTAGTATCGGAAAAAACGGGTGCACTGTTGGGCACTATACCTGACACTAAAGGGGTGCATGGTATTGCGCTGGCTTTCGACCTGAATAAAGGGTTTATAAGCAACGGGCGCGATTCGTCAGTGACTGTTTTTGATTTGAAGACTTTGGCTACTATTACCAAAGTACAGGTTACGGGAATTAATCCTGACTGTATTTTATATGACCCGTTTTCGCACAAGGTTTTTGCGTTTAATGGCCGCACAAAGAATGCGACAGTAATTGATGGTAAGGACAATAAAGTTATTTGCACTATTGCATTGGATGGAAAGCCAGAGTTTGCGGCTACCAATGAAAAGGGCAAAGTATTTGTAAATATTGAAGACAAAAACAAGATAACGGTTATTAATACCACCACTTTAAAAGTAGAAGCCAACTGGCCTATTACACCGGGCGAATCGGCCAGCGGACTTGCTATTGATGTTAAAAATAACCGGTTGTTTGCCGTGTGTGACAACAAAATGATGGTGGTTGTGGATGCTGAAACCGGTAAGGTTGTGGCTACCCCTGCTATTGGCGAAGGCCCGGATGCTGCGGGATTTGATCCGGAATTAAAACGTGCTTACAGCAGTAATGGCGAAGGAACTATTTCTGTAATACAGGAAGTAAGCCCCAATGAATTTAAGGTGCTTGAAACAGTGGCTACACAAAAAGGAGCCAGGACGATGGCACTTGATACCGAGACGCATCATATTTATCTTTCAGCGGCGGAGTATGGTGATAAGCCAGAGGCTACTACGGACAACCCACATCCAAGGCCTGCTATTAAGTCCGGGTCGTTTATAATTATTGATGTGGCAGTGAATTAGGAGGTTCGCCTCACCCCATTGTCTTCGACATTTCCCCTCTCCGTTTTCAAAGCAAAACAGAGAGGGGAAAACTATTTTTGAAAGAGTTGTTGTTTGGCTCGGATTTGTGCCCATTGGAGTGATAATAGTGTAACCAACCTTGTATTATTTCAAAATTATTTCAGCATCAGTTTAAAGGTGGCATGCCAGTAGAATGTGTCGTTTTTTTCCGGCGCACTTGCAACGCTTTTAGCTGGGGGTAAGGCTATCAGCCGTTTTAGCAAGCAATGGGTTGGTATCGTCTGGCGTTTCATTCTTTTGGCCATGCATCTTGTTTCTTTTTGCTCTGGATTATTCCGTATAGCAATTCCAACCGTGGCATTAGTTGCGTAAAGTCATTAAATACCTTATTCCAGGTCATCGGATCAAACTTGCCGCGCCGGTATGTTTGCATCGGAATTTTTAACCAACAAAAAAACAGTTGTTATGAGAAATAAAATATTGATATCATCTGCTACGGGGCTTAGCCTTATGATTATTGCGGTTGCGCTTGTTATATATGGCAGTTCATGCAATAAATCAAGTAGCAATAATAACGCAGATTTTACCGGAACTTATATCGGCACCCTGGTTACCCCATTGCTGACGGAAGGCGATACCGTAATAATTACTGCAGGAAGTACATCTTCGGCCGTGGTTATGTACTCAAAAACAGCCCGTGGTTCAACTTACACGATTAACGGAACTGTTAGCGGAACAACGTTAAACATTCCATCGCAACTGGTATACGTAGCTTCCCTGAACGCTACTTATACTACTACGGGTGGGGGCTCTTTGAATGGATCAACAATTACCATCAATTATTCATTTTCAGGCAACAGCCTTACTTTTACGGGAACAAAGTAATAAGTCTGAAGGCAAATTACCGTATCAGAGTTAACAATTAACTGGGTGCTGATAATACTACCGCAATTATTCACGGTGATGAGGCGGGTAATAGAAGTAATGCATAATAACGTGCACAACCATTTTACTAAATGATGTAATTATTTTTTTCCTAGCTTTAAGTTTGTAATTCAATTTAAATTATGGGGCAAGATATATTACATCGATTTATAGTCGCCATTAACGATCATAACCTTGAAGAGCTGGGGGCGTTAATGACAGACGACCATGCTTTTATTGATGCACATAATAACCGTGTGGAAGGCCGGGAAAAAATGCTGGCGGGGTGGAAGTCTTATTTTGAATGGTTTCCGGATTATAAAATTGAGGCAGAAAAAGTTTTTTGTGATGGAAATGAGTTTGCTGTGTTTGGTTTTGCGGAGGGGACTTATCATAATCTGAATGAAGATAAAAAGGCGCACTGGCGATTACCGGCATCGTGGAAAGTAGTTGTGGATGGCGGCCAGGTGGCGCTTTGGCAGGTATACGCCGACGCGATGATTCCGTTTGAAATTATTAACCGGTATGCTGCGCCCACCGGCGATGCGGATAAGGTGACCGGTATTGGCGGCGTATTTTTTAAGAGTGCCGACCCAAAAGGGCTATGCAAATGGTATGATGAACACCTGGGCACCGGGTTTAGCGGCAATGAATATATGGCCTTTACCTGGCGACAGCACGAAAACAAGGAGCATGTTGGCAGCACTGTTTTTTCTGCATTTAAAACTACGACTGATTATTTTGCACCTTCGGCGAAGGAGTTTATGTTCAATTTTCGGGTGAATAATTTAGATGCTATACTGGAAAGATTGAAGAAGGAAGGCGTTAATGTTTTTGAGAAAGTGGACAGTTATGATTTCGGCAAGTTTGGCTGGATAATGGACCTGGAAGGGAATAAGATTGAATTATGGGAGCCGATGAATGAATAGCTTTTGGGTGAGGGCAGTGGGAACCGGGACCTGGAACATTTAAGCCGGATATTTTTTTATTGAGTAAGGTTATTTGCTTGTTTATATTTGATTACTGATATATATGTTAGCTGAAAACAACAGATTAAGTAAAATTATTGCCGGCATTTTTTTTATCGTACTTCTGTGTATAATAACATATGGGCACCTCTAAAAACCCAAAAA
>PMXD01000245.1 GCA_003165895.1 Bacteroidota bacterium
CATCAAGAGGGAAATTTGTCGTATACCCATCTACCGTTTTAGTATGGATTTCAAATTTCTCCTCCTATATTAGCAATAAATACAACCGCCATGGGCACCGATAAAGTATACACCACCTTTTGGGATTTTTATCCATACTATCTTACCGAACATGCGCGCCCGCTTAACCGGGCCCTGCATTTTGTTGGCACCACCCTGGTTATTATCTGTTTTGTTTTAGCAATAGTGTTACACAATGGTTGGCTCTTTTTACTGATGCCGGTAGCAGGCTACGGCTTTGCCTGGTTCGGCCATTTTATTTTAGAGAAGAACCGCCCCGCCACTTTTAAATACCCCTTTTACAGCCTCGGCTCCGACTTTGTAATGTACTTTCACACTATCACGGGCCAAATCAGCCGCAAGGTTAAAGAAGCGCATGAAACTGTAGGTGTGCAAAATAAATGGGCCTGATTTTGTCCTGTCCCAAATGCATAATTCCCCTGATTATGGTACCGGTTTTGCTATATCGCAAAAAAGATTTTTTAAAAGGGAGTTTATGAATTTACAAAAGCTTGAAAAGCAAACCAACGCCTCTATCGATTATTGGATAGATACTTTCCGTCATTACGATTTTGACCAGATATTAATGAAACCTGCTGAAAATTCCTGGAGCCTTGGGCAGGTAGGCATCCATTTATGGATGGCTTCAAAAGGCTTTTTCTTTAAAAATGCTGAAAAGTGCCTCAGTAAAGAAGGCACCGAAAAAGGCAAAAGTAAAAAGCTGGGCGCCCATCTCATATTTACTTTCCGCATGTTACCGCCGGTGCGTTACGAAATGCCCCAGCAGGTTTCGGTAGTGCCAAAACAACCCGAATCGAAAGAACAACTGATAGCCAAGCTGGAAGAAATAAAAAAGCTGGCTGCCGGATACATACAACGCATACCCCAAAGCGACCCCGAACTAAAAACCAAACATCCCTTTCTGGGCTGGCTCAATACCGCTGAATGGATAGAGCTTTGCAGCATACATTTCAGGCACCACAGGGCACAGAAGAAACGGATAGAAAGGCACTTCGGCTTTAAATAGCGCTGCTTAGCGCCATATTTCTGCTCAGGTAACGCCTGTTTTATTCAAATCTGTTACTTTAGCGCATCCAAATACTGAAATGTGAAAGCTTTGCGCCATACGGCCCTGTTTGTTGCCGTTTTTATCTCCCAATTTTTATCTGCCCAGGTAACCGAAAAATGGACGCTTGAAAAGTGCATCGACTATGCATTTAAAAATAATTTTTCCCTTCGGCAAGCCAACCTGGCAACCAATGTTTCCGGCAACCAGTATTTACAGAGCAAACTCAATCTGTTACCTTCGGTAAATGCCAGTGCCAGTTACGATTTTAACTTTGGCAATAGTATCAACCCGGTTACATACACCTTCACTACCGGAAATTCGCAAACCTCGCAAATGGGCCTGCAAACCAACCTGACCCTCTTCAATGGGTTACAGCAAATAAATACTATTAAGAAATCGAAATACGATTTACTCGGTTCGCAATATGATTATGAAAATGCCAAAAGCAATATGTCCCTGAATATCGCCTCGGCCTATTTGCAGATTTTATTGAACCGCGAAATAGTACAGGTAGCCGAAGAACAACGTAAAATTACCGCTGAGCAAAAAGAAACAGTGCAAAAGAAATTTGATGCCGGCCTTGTACCCGAAACATCACTGCTTGAAGTAGAAGCCCAGCTATCGAGAGATGAAGCAAATGTGGTGAATAATCAGGGCATTTATGACCTTTCGGTAGTAACCCTGAAGCAGATGTTGCAACTACCGGTTGAGCAATCTTTTGATGTTGATGTACCCCAGGTAAATACGGATAATATGTCGGGTATTGCAGAGGTTAACTCCATAGGCATTTACAATTACGCGGTCAAAAATCAACCGGTTGTGAAAAGTGCCGAGGCCAAATGGATGAGCTCGCAAATGGCTGAAAAGGTGGCTTACGGTTTTATTACTCCTACACTTACCCTGGGATATAACATGTTTTCCGGTTACACCAATTCCCCTAATGAAAATATTGACTGGAGCAATCTTACACTTGTTTCTTCTCCTGCCGATCCTTTTTTTACTCAAATGAAGAATAACCTTAAACAGTATGTAGCCTTAGGTATCACTGTGCCCCTTTTTAATAAAGGCCAGGTCTTTTTAAATATATCCAGTGCAAAATTGCAACAGCAGATAAAGGAGCTGGATCTTGAAAATACCAAGGCTGTATTAATGGGCAATATCGAACAGGCCTATACCAACGCCAAAGTTGCGGCAGAAACTTATATAGCCAATAAAAAGAGCTATGAATCAGCACAAAAATCTTACTTCTCATTACAGAAAAGATTTGATGCCGGGCTGGTAACTAATTTCGACCTCCAGCAATCAAAAAACTCCGTGGCCACTGCCGAGTCTGATATGGCAAGGGCAAAATACACTTACGTCTTCAGGGTTAAAATTCTCGATTTTTACCAGGGCAAAGCCTTAACGTTAAACTAATTTCACGCATGAAATCAAATAGGATTATTATAATATTAGTTGTAGTGCTTGCCGTATGTATTGGCTTTGCAATATTGGGCAAACAAAAAGGCTGGATAGGTAAGGGCGATGTATTACAGGTTGCCGTTGAAAAAGCCACAAAACGGAACATCGTTGAAACCGTTACCGCCAGTGGAAAGATAAACCCGCACACCGAAGTAAAATTAAGTTCCGAGGTTTCAGGCGAAATAATTGAACTAAGTGCGCACGAAGGTGATTCTATAAAAAAGGGGCAGTTGCTATGCGTAATCAACCCCAATGTTTACGATGCTATTGTTAAGCAAACCGCCGCCAGCGTTGATCAGATGAAAGCCAATCTGGCCAGTTCTAAAGCCAACCTGATTCAAACCAAAGCAGCTTTTGACCAGGCCAAAAGAAATTACGAACGCAACAAAACCTTACATGATGAGAAAGTAGTTTCCGATGCCGATTTTGAAGCCGCCAAGCTCTCGCTCGACCAGGCTGATGCCAATTACCAGAGCTCACTGGAACAGGTTAACGCCAACGATTTTAGCGTAAAAAGTGCCGAGGCCCAGTTAAACCAGGCCGATGATAATTTGAACAAAACCAAAATTTTTGCGCCCATGTCGGGCATAATTTCTTTAGTAAACGTTAAGTTGGGCGAGCGCGTAGTGGGTACCGCACAAATGGCCGGTACTGAACTGATACGCATTGCCGACCTCAACTATATGCAGGCCGAAGTAGACGTAAACGAAAATGACGTTTTAAGAATAACCCTTGGCGATACCGCCGATATTGAGGTAGATGCTTACGTAAAGAAGAAATTTAAGGGTGTTGTAACCGAAGTATCGTATTCGTCAACAAGCGCAGCGGCAACGGTAGTAAGCACCACCCAGGCTACTAATTTTACAGTAAAGGTTAAAGTATTGCGCGAGTCGTATGCCGATCTTATCAATCCTAAAATCGGCAAGCTTTACCCTTTCCGGCCGGGCATGTCTACTACGGTTGATATAAAAACCGAATCGCATAGTAATGTAATCAGTGTTCCTATTCAATCCGTAACCACCCGCCAGGAAAAAGACCTGAAACAAAAAGATGAAGATTATGCCAAAACCACACAGGCGCAAAAATCATCAGGCTCCGAAAAGAAAGAGGCCTCGGAAATTGTGTTTGTGGTTGATGGCGGCAAGGTAAAAGCCAAAGAGGTAACTACCGGCATACAGGATGCCAACTACATTGAAATTAAAACGGGATTAAGCGAAAACGAAACAGTGGTAAAAGCCCCTTTCAAACTTATTTCAAAAACCCTGAAAGACGGCGATGCTGTGCAAGTGGTTGATGAAAAGGACCTGTTCAAAGACCAGCGGGCAACGGATAAATAAAACAATCCGGTCATTGCGGGTAAGCACCCCTGGGGCTAGGAAAAAAATCGTGGTGACATAGGAAAAGACCTTCCCAGCCGAGTCTCCCTTCCGAAGGTTGGGGACGCGGCGTGAGGGCAGACTGCATAAACGCAGAGTCCCCCATTCCGCAAAGCCGGAAAGGGGAGACTCTGCGGAGAAGGGCTTTATTTTCAATTATTTATAACGACGTCATTGTAAGTAAGCATCCTTTGCATCAGAGATGGCTACTCCGATGATTCGTTATAATTTACCGCATCTGCTCATACCGCTGCGTATCTAACCTCAGGAACACGAATAATAACAGGGTAAAGGATAATAGCGAAGAGCCGCCATAACTGATAAAGGGCAGCGGGATGCCTATGACCGGTGCTACGCCTATGGCCATGCCCATGTTAATGAGGAAGTGGAAGAAGAGAATGCAGACTACGCAATACCCGTACACGCGACTGAACTTGGAGCGTTGTCGCTCGGCGAGATAGAGGATGCGGTAGAAGAGGGCGAGGTAAACGAGTACCAATAGCGTGCTGCCGGCAAAACCGAATTCTTCGCCGATGGAGCTGAATATAAAATCGGTGCTTTGCTCGGGTACAAATTTAAGTTTGGTTTGGGTGCCATTTAAATAGCCTTTACCCCACAGGCCACCGGAGCCAACAGCTATTATGGACTGGCGGATGTTCCAGTCTTTACCATTTTCAACTTCTTTGCCCAGCAATACGTTGATGCGGTCTTTCTGGTGAGAGCGCAGTACTTTATTAAAGCCGTAATTAACCGAGAACACGTAGCCAACGGCCAGCAAATAAATACCTACGATATACCACAGCAGTTTTTTTCGTTTGAGTTGCCAGGCAATAAACGCGGCAATAAGGGTTAAAAATATGGCCACCATGATGGGGCTGAAAATGAGCGCCAGTAATGAAAGTACAATTACAATAGCCGCTACTATTAAATAGTAAGGTTCCAGCCCTTCGCGAAAAAGCACCAGGGCAAAAACCGAGAAAACGATGGCTGAACCGGCATCGCCCGGTATCAGGATAATGATAGCGGGTAAGGCTATAAGGGCCGCCACTTTTAGTTTATCTTTTGTTTTGCGGATATCAACGTTTAACCCTGACATGAATTTGGCCAGCCCCAGGCTAACCGAAAATTTGGCCAGCTCGGAGGGCTGCATGGAAAAGCTGCCAATATGTATCCAGTTGCGGTGGCCTTTTACTACTGAACCGAAGAAAATAACGGAAGTAACAAACAACACTATTATTCCATATATTGGATACGCAAAGGTTGTGTAGAAGCGGGAGTCGACGATGAGGATGATGGCGCCGATGATGGCGCAGGCAACTATCCATTGAAACTGTTTTCCGCTGTTTGTGGTGGTGTTGAAAATACTTTTACCCTCGTCGGTGTATACGGATGAATAGATAACGGCCCAGCCGAAGAATACCAGTATTGCATATAGCAGTACTGTTATCCAGTCAATTTTGCCTGTTAATGATTCGTTTCTGTTTGCCACGTTTTAAAATTAATAAAATCGCTTTGCGATTTTATTGTTGTTTTCCCCTCTCGAGAGGGGAAGCGCGAAGCGCGGGGTGTGTGGCTGTTGAGTAATTGTCCCTAACAGCCACACACCCCGGCCTGCGGCCACCCCTCTCAAGAGGGGAAACGGCCATTTACTCTCCATCCAAATTCATCTGAATTGTTTTGTTTGTTTTTACTCCGTACTTGTTTAGCAAATTACCATCCATCATTCGTTTTTCTAAAGGTAAGCGGCTGGTTTGAATGGTGTCGTTTAAATATTTTTCAACCAATAAACTCGCAATAGGTGCGGCATATTCGGCACCAAAGCCCCCGTTTTCTACAATAACGGCAATTGAAATTTTTGGGCTATACTCTGGTGCAAAACCGGCGAACATAGAGTGGTTATCGCCGTGGGGGTTTTGGGCGGTACCGGTTTTACCGCAAAGGGTAATTCCGTTTACATGCGCGGCGCGGGCGGTACCGGCTTCAACTACATCAAACAAGCCTTCAACTACCGGTGGAAAATGACCGGCATCAATCAGGGTTGTATGTTTTTCGTATTTGCGCGTGAGGTCTTTATTGGTTTCGGGGTCGGTAATCTTTTTTACAATGTGTGGCGTAATGTAAAAGCCCTGGTTGCCGATGCAGGCATATAAATTAGCCAGCTGAATGGGGGTAACCAGGATTTCGCCCTGGCCTATACCCAATGAAATAATGGTGGAGGAGTGCCAGCCGTTTTCGCCGTACATTTTATTAAAGTAATGCACGGTAGGTATGTTTCCGCTTACCTCGCTTGGCAAATCAACGCCGGTTCGGATGCCCAGGCCAAAACTGTGACAGATTTCTACCCACTTACCATAACTTTCCTGGATGGTACTGAATGCCCTGTTTTCAATGGCATTGCGGAAGGTTTGCCAGAAATAAGGGTTACAGGATTGCTCGAGCGCATATTGAATGTTAGTGGCCGATGGGTGATGGTGCGAGCAATGCAGCGAGAGGCCTGCAAACACATACATGCCATTGCAGATTACAGTATAGTTGACTCCCTGCACGCCTTCCTGCAATGAAATA
This sequence comes from Bacteroidota bacterium, assembly GCA_003165895.1. GTDB lineage: Bacteria > Bacteroidota > Bacteroidia > Chitinophagales > LD1 > Bog-950. The sequence goes on from PMXD01000245.1 coordinate 6,511, forward strand.
AGCGCCACTACCGGTTTAAATGCTGAGCCAGGCGGATAGGTTGCGAGTGTTGGGCGCGAATAAAGAGGCAACAAACTATCAGTTAAAAGACTTTTAAAATTCTGGCCACGAACCGCGCCGCACAACAGGTTTGGGTCGTAGCCGGGGCTGCTTACCAGGGCCAGGATTTCGCCGGTGCCGGGTTCAATGGCTACTATGCTTCCTTTTTTATTCTGCATCAGTTTTTCGGCGTATTCCTGCAGCTTGATGTTGAGGGTGGTAACCACGTTATCTCCGGACCTGGCAAGCGTATCAAAATCGCCGTTGTTGAAGGAGCCCATTTCGCGGTTGTGCACGTCGACAAAAACAAATTTTTTACCGCGCTGGCCGCCCAGTTCTTTTTCGTACACTTTTTCGATGCCGCTTTTGCCCACATAGTCGCCGGGTTTGTAATAGCCCTTAGACTCGTCTATCTGTTTATCGTCTACTTCACCAATATCGCCCAAAATGGTGGCTGCACAACGGTGGGGGTATTTTCTGATAGTACGCACCTGGCCGTAAAACCCTGGGAAGAGATACAAGTACTCCTGCAAACGCGAATAGTCTTTCAGCGAAAGCTGTTTCATGAATACGTTGGGCTTGTAGGATGAAAAGCCTTTTGCGCTACGCATGGCTGAGAGGCGCGCTTCGTAATCATCTTTGGTGATACCCAGCAGCTCGCATAGCTTTGCGGTATCAATACCCTTGGCCTGGCGGGGGATTACCATTAAATCGTAAATGGCTTCGTTATAAACTATCAGCTCGCCATTGCGGTCGTAAACATATCCGCGGGTGGGGTAAACATCGAGTTCCTTAACGGCGTTATTACGGGCGAGGGAAACATATTTCCGGTCAATTATCTGCAGGTAAAATAAACGCAGCACAAAAATAACCGCGAAGGTTATGATGATGCCTTGAACTATGTTATATCTGTTTTTAAAAATGTCTTTACTCACAACGGTGTTTAATCATGGTTATTTATAACGGGATTGTCAACCCCAAAAATGTTCCTGGCACAACCAAAGTTTAAATCGTTGTAAATATAATAACCGGCAACATGATATGCGTGGCTATTAAAAAAAGTGTTTGAAAATCCGGGGAATTGGTATCGTTACTCTTTTAGAACATCGTGTAAGCTATTCAACTTATCCGATATTTCGGCAGGCACATCTTCCGGTTTCATTAAAGTGATTAGCTCATGAAAATTACCTTTAGACATTGTAACGGGAAGTTTTAATCGCCCAAAAAATTCTTTAAATACCCTTTCAGCCCATTCGCTCATACGTTCATTATCCCACCATTGGTCTTCCCTATTGTTGAGATACAGCGGCGGGAATACGTCCTTAATAACTTCGTTCATAACTGTAGGGTAGTTTTGCGAAAAGAGTTCATTACCCTGGCGCTCAGCCCAAAGGATAAATATTTCCGGAGAGCAGAAATAATTTTCAATTTCCCTCTTTTCCCATTGAATTACTTTAAGTGGGGCTGTAGGGTCAATATTCTTTTCAAGCCTATCAAATAAAGCAATGCCTTTAAGCAAGGGATCGATTAACTTCAATGATTGGAATCGTTGGTAGGCTTCTCCGGGTAAATTTCCTTCTACCGGGTCTATAAACGCCTCCTCCAGAAGTATTTTAACAGGATGCCCTAACAAATTTGCGAAAGCCTTTATATTTCTTTCATCCGTAGTCCCTTCAATATATATGCAATGTTTTTTTAATTTAGCCAAATAGTACTTGTGCCAACCAATGTCAGTTAAAGCTTTACGCGCTTCCCGCATTATTCGCTTGTCATTTAAATGAATAGCTTTCTGTTCAATAACAGCAATTACCCGATCATCAGAAGAGGCCGCCTCATCCAAAACAACCTCTGAATGTGAAGCGATAATGAGTTGACTACCAAGCTTTCGGGTAATATCGGAAATCAGATTATAAATCTCTTTTTGACGTAAAACTTCCAAGTGAGCATCAGGCTCATCCATTAAAATAACTTTGCCGGGATTAGCGTACAAAAAACATAATAGCAGTAAAGTTTGCTGCATGCCCCGGCCAGCCGAAGAAAGGTCGTAAAGTATACTGTTCTCCTTGTATTTCATTTCAAGTAAACCGGTGTCAGGAAAATAGGAAGGTTCCTGTATTTCTGCCCCGAACCTATCTTTTACTATAGTATATATATCGCTCCACCGGGACTTAATCATTGCATCCGAAACATTATCTGTTTCCCGTTCAGGATGAAGTAATTGGTAGCAGATATTCCGGATTACGTCGGCTGTCTTTCCTTCTCCTATCTTTCGATCAATAGAGCCGGGAGTCAACCTATCTTCAATACTTGTTAAACCAGACATTGGTTGCAGGTATGCTACTTTTGTTTTAAACGCTTCATTTGAAATGCCAAAGCGTTCATCGTTTTGTTCCTTTTTTCGCAATGGCCGACAATAAAAAGATTCTTCATTGGCGTAGTAAAACTCAAATGCACCAATCCAGCCTTTTCCATTGTCATTACCTTCAACAGATATATCTAAAAAAATATAATCTGTATTTTGTTTTCCATTTTCTTTTGAAACTATATGTGTACTTAAATTATGCCACAATAGTTTGGCCGAAGGAACAGGTAATGAAATTAAGTCTTTTCGATTAATAGGCCTTCCTAATTGCTTTCCACCCTTTGACCCTTTTCCAGTCTTTTCTCCAGCCCATTTTTTCAGCCCGGCTTCCCATAGAGTGATGGCTTGTAAAATCGATGTTTTACCAGAGTTATTAGGCCCAATTAGTACAACCGGGTTACTTAACTCAAACGATACTTCTTCGAATTTTTTGAAATTTCTTATTGTAATTTTAGTAATCATTCTTCTCTTCGGTTATACCTGGTTAAAGATAATACACCTTTTGAC
>PMXD01000082.1 GCA_003165895.1 Bacteroidota bacterium
GATGTAAAAAGCTGTTGCGCTCCGGAGGAGCCGCCTTTTTTAGACTCTCTTAATAGAATGAAACAGCCCTGCTCCGGAGGGGGCGTCACAAATGTTCGGAAGAAACTTAGGTGTGCCTTTACAGCCAAAGTCCAGACCCCTTCCGTCCCCGAAATGGGGAAACCAAGGCAGAAAGGCAGACCCAAAAGGCGAAGCGGTTCTCCCGTTTCGGGAGTTAGAGGGTTTGCGCAGATGCATTTTGAATCTTCCGGACACCTGTGAGGGGGCGCGGGGGGAGGTGAGCATTTGCCGGTATAGTTTGTCCTTAAATTGAAATTGAAATCCAGGATTCCGGATTGTTGCTGAAGGCGCATCCGGTTTGAAAACAGCGCATCTTTGCTTTTGGGCTCACCTCCCCCTACGCCCCCTCCAGAGGGGGGCTGTTTCATTCTCTGAAGATTCACTTTCAGGCGGCTCCTCCGGAGCGCAATAATGTCTTCGTTTATTTCTACAAACAGCCGGCTGCTCTGCAGCGTTTTTGAAAGGCCATCGAATAAAGAGTATTTGCGTTCCGTAGGAACCGTCTGATTGTAGAAATNNCTCTCTTAATAGAATGAAACAGCGTTGCCCTCCAGAGGGGGGCTGTTCAATACTTTCATACCTTCGGTGGAAGGTATTGAACCCTGACCACGTGGGTAAGCCTGACAGCAAGCGCTTAGCTTTAGATATAAAATTATTTGTGCCTGCAATCTGCATTTGCTATACCCCTAAAATTTTATAATACGCCCTTATAAAAATTGCTTCCAGGTTTTTGTGCGGGGGCACGTAATCACCAAAGTATTGATTATTGCCCAGCTTGTCGTGCATTTTATTCCAAAACTCATTCCAGTCAATGTCTTTTCCGGCCCTTATATTTTCGTTCAGGGCAAACAGCATAATGTCGTTTACTGTTTTAGTACCCACCTGTTTGGTTGAAATAATATGCGCATCAGGCGCATTTTCAAGTGCAACTGATATTTTATAAAAACCCCCGCACGAGCCAATGAACAGTAACCTGGTAGAAGCCGGTATTCTTTCCAGCGTTGATTCGGTATGGAAACTATGCCCGCGGTGTACTACCACGGTGGGTATCAGTTTGTTCTCTTTCAGGTAATCATCAATAGCATTAATTCCGTTTTCTTCCGAGCCGGGTTTATTGGCAAAAATTTCAACTTTCTTTTGCTGGCGCGAGTATATGCGCACATAGCTGTTGCGGTCATCTATAGCCCAGGCGCTTTGGTTCTTGTAACTGTTCATGAAGTTGATAAAAGAACTGCGGCCATCATCATCATTATAAAAATACATTTGCTCGGTACAACCCGACCCGTCCACAAACAAGGCTGACGAAGCCAGCGTTGTGGCCGGCGAAATTTTAAACTGTTGCGAAATTTTTTGGTACCAGGGTGCATCAACAACCGCATTGCCCGAAATCATGCTGGCCAGTACCCCGTAAATAGAAATACCTATCTGGTCTTTAGCGGCTTTAACCCTTTCGTACTCTTTTTTAATGCTTTCCTGTAAAACATTCAGCAGGGTATTATCTTTTAGGTTTGAAATGGCCTCGGCCACCAGCACCAGGCTTGAAAGGTTATCTTTTTCCGTTTCAAGTTTAGCTACGTATGATTGCAATAATTTCTTTTTGGCCTCCGGCGAAAACTTGGTCAAAAACTCCTCCAATGTACCGTAGTTAGCGCATAACGAAAGAAAATCACGAAACTGGTTATAGCTTACCGAGGCCAGAAAAGCATCACCGTTATCCCTGGGCAACTTTTGAATGAACCGGTTAAAAAGCCCGTTAAACGTAGAGGTAAAAACCTCATCCCTTCCATACAGCATTAAAAAATAAAGGTCCGCTGAACCAAAATTTTCAACAGACGAAAAAGGCAGCGCGGCACCGGTGGCTATCTTTTCGTTTATCTCGCGTATAAACCTTAAACTATAATCGCGCATTTCGCGGTCAATGCTGTACCTGCCTATGTATTTGGGCCTTGATATTATTTTAACCACCCGGCTAAACAACTCATTGGGGTCGTTGCTGATGTTTATAGCCTCTGTAACGCTTAGTTTGCCATCTGCAATTTCATCCAGCAAAAGCAAAGGCTTGCTGCGGTAACCCAATTGGGGGTTTATTTCAAAAACTTTTTTCACTACCGGGTTCTGGCTGTAGCCCAAAATGTAGTTCACCATTTCGCGGGGGTTATATAAATATCTTTTAAGCGAAACCGGTGCGTTTACTGCACATTCTTCCAATACTTTCTTGCAATAGAATTTTCCCTTAAAGTCGGTTATCTTTTTAAAAAGCTCATCAGGTTCCTTTTGCGCGGCATACATTAGTACCTCCTCGGCATAATCCTTATTGATAAAACTATGGATGTTCTGTATAGATTGAAGAATGTTCTTTTTTAACGCCAGTATGGCCCTGGTGCGTTCGTCCAGCACAATTTTTATGGGCACTATCACCTCCGGTACCGGCAAAGGCGCCATATCTTTTGCGGCAGTTACCGGTTGTGTTTTTAACGGCGCCGCCGGCACAGTGGTAGCGGTAACTGTTTCAACCTTTGGCCTGGCCGCAGGGGCTACCGGCTGGGTTGAAGGTTTAACCGGTGCCACTGCAGGGGTTGCCGCGTTGTTTGTAATTGCATGGACCGGCGCCTCCTTTTTTACCACAGTAGCCGGCGCGTATGGTTTTCGACTGGTATCAACAGAGGGCGCCACTGGTTTAGCTGCCGGTGTAACCGATGAAACACTAACGGCTACTACAGGCACTGCGGTTGCAGTATCTTTCTTAACCGGTGGTATAACTGCTTTTGTTTCTGTATTGGTTGCCGGTTTAACCGGTTGGGGCTGGGCTACGGGCAAAGCAACAGTATCAGGCAATACGGGCTTAGGCGGCCGTGCCTGTGCAACCTTTTTGGGACTTAGGTCTTCGGGCCGGTTGTTGGCTATTTCATCCTGTGCAATAAAAGTCTTAGCGGGCGGTGTAAGCGCTTCCTTTTCTTCGTAAGTGGTTAGGCTGAGCAGGTAATCTTTCCTGGCATCATCAACCAAAGCAAGCAAGCGGTCGAGCACTTTATTTTTGTAGCAGAAAATAACAAAACTTTTCAGCTTTTCTTTATCCATGTTGGCTATCATAACACTGCTTACGGGCTTGCCATTTGCCTTTTTTTGCATTAACTCAAACAGTTCGGGAAAGGTTTTGGTGGTCGTTTCTTTATGCCCGTAAGTCAGCAACTGAAACATCTCTTCGGGCGTATTCTGGTCGAATGCGGTATATATATAACCATTGCCAAAAGCATCCTGGTTTATTTTGCGCATGGTTTCAACACAGTACATATCAATAAACCGGTTGGTGGAATAAGTAATGGGCGCATCGTAACTCATACACAACTGCACCTGCAGCTTAAACATTTGTGCCGGATGGTTGCCAATGGAATCGGCGGCTTCCAGGCTCAGGTTGTTCTTCACAATTTCGTCCAGCAGCAAATATGCCCTCGACCTTAATCCATAGGTGTTATAAATCTCCAGCGATTTTTTTACAAATGGGTCTTTACTGGTTTTCAGCAGGTCGCTAACCGTATTGCCTGAGGTAAAATATCTTTTGGCCGATTCGGGCGCCAGTTTGGTAGCCTTTTCAAGCACGCGCAGGGCAAAGTGCCTGTCGTCAAATTCTTCCGCATATCTGAAAACATCATCCGGATTATCATTCATATAATCAACCAGGAAATCTTCGGCAGCCGTTTCGTTGGGTATTAACCGGATTGCCTTAACGGTAAAGGCCGAGTAGCGTTTTATATTAGCGGTAAGGTCATCTTTTTCATCCCACTCAATCATAACCGGGTAGTAGCTTAGCAATGCCAGGTAGGTACCGTTTTTAAAATAGCTATCGCTGTAATACCGGTTTACGTTGGTTAAAAAAAGCTGAAGCCTGGTCAGATAGAGGTTTCGTTTCTCTTTGGTAACCGGTTGGCGCAAAATAAATGCGGTTACACTATCGGTCAGCGAAAAGAACCGGGCATCGGCATCCTTAAAATCGCTGGCAATGCGGGTTTTTTCGAAGTGAATGCGGGTGAGTGTATTCAGCTTTTCCGTTTCGAATAAATCAAAGCTGGCCGAATCGGCAGGGGTTAACGGGGCTGCGCCAGAGTTCTTTGTGTAAAGAAAAGCAATGAAAAGAATCCATATTTTGCAGCCTGCCTTCAATTTTTTAGTACCCGTAAATTAGTTATATTGTTTAGCTTGTAGCCCGTAAAGATTAGGCCAAATGGCCGTTAAAAACTCATTTTTTAATCTAAAGTATTTCACATGAAAGTTAAACCTGTCCTTTTTAGTGCTTTAGCTGTAGCATTACTTTTTAGCGCATGTAACCAAAAGGCTAAAAATGCCAAAGCTTACCACGATAATTTACTGCATTCGGTGCAGGTGGTTATTGACAGCTCGCTGGAGTATGGCGATGCAGTTCAAAGCCATGAAAAAGACCGGATGTTTAAATCACAGCAACAATACTCAAGCCTGGTTGACAGAACCATTGCAAAAATTAACGCCGATGGAAGTTTTGAAGACGATACCCTGCTAAAGCATTACTCGCTTGAGCTGCTGGGTTTTTACCGGACCACACTGGATAGCGATTTTACGCCCTTTTTGAAGACGGTATCAGACAGCGCATTTACCGAACAACAGACATTTGCAGCCGATTCGCTATACGCGCATCTTACCATGACGGAAAATAACTATTGGGAAAGATTTGACTGGGCCGAGAAGCAGTTTTCGAAAAAATATGAGCTGAGCAAACTGGAGAAATAGTATTAATAAAATTTCGCATGGAGATGAAATACAGAGAATTAAAAATGGATAAAATGCATTTTCCCCTTGTATTTCCCGGCTGTTAAACTCCGTGCGAAACGGATGTTACGCATCAAACTTATAACCAATTCCTTTAATGGTTTTAAAGTAATCATCGCCTATTTTTTCGCGCAGCTTGCGGATGTGAACGTCAATGGTGCGGTCGCCTACAATGGTGTCGTTACCCCAAACGCGGCTTAATATTTCTTCGCGTTTAAAAACACGACCGGGCTTGCTGGCAAGCAGGTTCATTAATTCAAATTCTTTGCGCGGAAGGTTTATTTCTCTGCCTGCTTTTAAAACCAGGTAACGTTCGCGGTCAATTTCAATATCGCCTATGTTTAACTTAGTACCGCTTTCGCTGGTTTCAAGCCTGCGCAAAAGGGCACGTATACGGCTTATAAAAACGCGGGGCTTAATGGGTTTGGTTATGTAGTCGTCAGCACCTACCTCGAAGCCTGCAATTTGCGAGTAGTCTTCATCGCGGGCAGTTAAAAAGGTAATCAGGGTATTTTTAAACTCGGGCAGCGAACGCAGTTCGCGGCAGGTTTCAATGCCATCTAACTTAGGCATCATCAGGTCGAGTATAATAAGCTGGGGGCTTACTTTTTTGGCTAACTGAATGGCTTCAACACCATCGCGGGCGGTATATACCCAAAAGCCTTCCTTTTCAAGGTTATACTTCATAAAGTCCAACACATCTACCTCGTCATCAACCAGCAGGATCTTTACGTCTGTTACGTCCATGTAAATAAATTTGCTGCAAAGGTATGGTTACAATGTTAAGCAAAGGTTATGCAAGGCTTAATGTTGAAACGATTTTAAGGGAGTTTTGCGCCCAAAATATAAATTGCCCGAAATGTTACCAAACGCTTGTATTGTAAAACATGGGCACTAACCCAAATAAACCCTATCAAGCCCGGCTTGTTTCATCTTGGGGGGAGGGAAGGGGGCTGGAAAGGGGCAGGGGTGGTTTCCACTTTTTTTACTATCTGTTTGATTATCAACATATTAATTTCTCAAGACCCCTTTCCATGGAAACCACCCCTTTCCTTTTTTATCAGCATCAGCCCGAGATGACATCTTTTTTCAAGANNGGGGATGCCGACAGGCAGGGGGTTGAGGCAAACCCCTACACCACCTTATTCGCACAACAACTCGCCGCCACAGCATCTGGTTTTGCCTTAAAGGTAAAGCCCATGCTAAGGATGTAGCCCATAGCTTCGGTTAAAGCCGTATTTGAACCAAAGCGCGGGTTCGTATTAATATCAGCATGCACCTCCAGTTCGGTGCCGTATTTATCAAAAAGCGGGCACAGAAAATAGGCAATATCAATAGAGCGCGAAACCTCTATCAGCAGGCGCTCTTTCAGGCTCATTTTGTTTTTTGTTTTGNNTCCATAATGGGCAAATCAATCCTGGCGCCGTCTAATTTTCTCCATTTCGACTTTAGTATAGGTTCCATAAGCAGTTGTTTGGTTTTCTAAAAGTAGCAACAACTTTTCCGGAAACCCATTTTTTTAAAATCTCAATTTTCAACATCTGTTATGCACATGGCATTAAAACAATCCAATAGAACGCTGATTTAT
>PMXD01000282.1 GCA_003165895.1 Bacteroidota bacterium
CGGCGTGAGGGTAGACCGCATACACGCCGGGTCCGCATTACGCAATCCCGATAATTATCGGGACGTAAAGGGAGGCTCAGCCAGGAAGGTCTTCATTTTGAAGTTATTATAACGGCGTCATTGTAAGACTTTGCGAAGCAATCCCATAACTACTTGCGACAGGGCCTAAAGCTACGAGTGAACCATAGTTCGGAATTGCTTCTTTGCAGAGCCTCATCGCAATGATGACGCACATTTTTGAAACCCCCGCAACTGTACACATTTTTTTTATTTTCTGATAATAATCAGTTGAAAAAACGGTACATCCTCTTACCTTCGCGCTTGTTTAGAATAATTCTAAATACAGTTTTAAAAGCCAAAATTACTACGTGAAACGCTTTTGCGCAGCCATTCTTCTGCTTATTATAGGACAGCTTTCTTATGCAGGTAATGGCGAGTCATCCAGGGTTTTAGTTCACACCCTTAATTATTTAAGCCAGGATTATGCCGGGGCAGTAAAAGATGGTAAAATAATCAGCCAGAGCGAGTTTAAGGAAATGAATGAGTTTGGCGAAACTGCCATCCAGGAACTAAAAGAACTGGCCCCCACCTGGACGGCGACCGACTCAGCTATCATCAGCGGAATGATTTACCAACTTGATAGTTTGATAAAACAACATGCCCCGTTCGAAACAGTATCTGCCCTTTGTATTCAAACCCGCGATAAGGTGATTACCGCTTCCGGTTTAAAAATTACACCCACCGTTTACCCCAGCATTGCCAATGGCAAAATTGTTTTTAAAACAGAATGTGTTAAATGCCATGGCGCACAGGGATTTGGTAATGGCGCCGAAGGCGTTGGGCTAAACCCACCCCCGCGCAACCTGCACGATGAAGAAAAGATAAGGGCATTGTCCCCGTTTTTTGTTTTCAATACTGTGCGGCTGGGGGTTGAAGGAACAGGTATGAAATCGCACCCGATGCTGGAGGATAATGAGGTGTGGGACGTGGCTTTTTACGTGCTTTCGTTAAGATATGAGCAATTTAAAAAAGACCCTTATTTAAAGGAAGAATCAACCAAAGCCTTACTCGATTCGCTGACTGTTGACAAGGTTTCTACTACCAGCGATGAAGACTTTTTGAAGGCCTATAACATAACCGACAGCACAAGGGCAAAACTCTTTTTAGCTGCCATCCGCCTTAACCAGCCCAAGCACCACAGCAACGACTTTATTACCACTGCCCTTAAATACCTGGATGGGGCCATGGACCTTTACAACCAGGGAAAATTTACCGAAGCTTATCAGCTTTCTACCCTCGCTTACCTGGAAGGCATTGAGCCTATTGAAATGCAGCTCAAATCAAACGACCCGCAGCTAATGAGCCAGCTTGAACAGCAGATGCATTACCTGAGCCAGATGATGAATGCCCACAAGCCTGCAGCCGAAGTGAGCGACTCGTTAATAGCTGCAAAAACCTCTATTGGCGTTGCGGCTAAACTGATTGATAAAAAAGAGTATTCGTTCTGGCTGGCATTACTGATGGCCATGTCTATTCTTTTGCGCGAAGGGTTGGAGGCGTTCCTGGTTATTATGGTTATCCTTTCCATACTTAAAGCAAGCGACCTTAAAGGTGCTACAAAATGGGTGCATGGGGGTTGGATACTGGCCATTTTAGCGGGCTGCGTTATATGGATGGTAAGCGGCCACCTGATTGGCAACCAGATTGAGCACATGGAACTGATGGAGGGCGTTATCTCACTGTTTGCAGTGTTCATGCTCCTTTATGTGGGCTTCTGGCTACACGGCAAAAGCGAAATTGGCAAGTGGAGAGAGTACGTAAGCAGCAAAATGCAGGGTGCCATTAAAAACGAAAGCATGATAGGCCTTGGCAGTCTTTCGTTTTTTGTGGTGTTCCGCGAGGTGTTTGAATCGGTTTTGTTTTTATCGGCCCTCAATATTGAAGCAGCAGGTAAACAAAGCAATGCCATTGTGTTAGGGGTTATCATCGCCTTTGTTATAGTGATAGTACTGGCTGCATTGCTGCTACAGTTCTCAGCCAAACTACCTATCCCGAAACTATTTAAAATTTCCTCATTTGTCATGAGCATCCTCGCAGTTATCCTGGCAGGTAAAGGCGTTCACTCGTTACAGGAAACCGGCTACTCTCCTATCCATGCATTCCCCGTAATGCGTATGGAACTGATTGGTGTTTTCCCCACCCTTGAAACATGCGTAGCGCAGGGTATCATCCTGTTAATCCTGGTTTTTGTTTGGAATGCTACGGGAAAGCCCTCACGCCCCCCAAAAGTGACTTAAAAAGTGAGTCAGGGGGGTAGCATAAATTTTGCATTACTTTGTTGATTACAAACAACTTACGCTTAAAATTAACAAAAAACTGCTACCTACCCCCACTTGAGTGATTTTGCTACAGATTAAATTTAATTATAATTCATACAACGTTTACAAGCCTTGAAATTTGAGGGCTTTTAGCAAAATAGCTTGTAGATTAGCTGGCAGTTGAATATGCAATTTACTCAAACTATTGCTGTGAGAAACATACTCCTTCCTGCCCTCATCCTCCTCTCCTTCTCCACCACACTTAAAGCACAGTGCACGGACGATATCAGCATAGTAGCTGGCATTAGCACAAAAACCTGCAATTGCGTGGCTTCGCTTTACGCCACTTATGAAGATACCCAAATGAATGTTTACAAGACAGAAAACATGAGCAGCGTAGTAAACATGGCCAACAGGTTTAAAAAAATGGTTGAAGATACTATGTTGCATTACGCAGGTAAAACGTTTTTTGAGAAGGTAAGGTTTGTGTCGTTACAAATGCCTGAGCCCGATAGCCTGCAACCACGAATCCCGGGTTGCGACGATAAGACATACTGCGATAAATGTTACATTACATACCATTACGCTATAACTGAAAACAGTATGTTTACTTTTCATGTAAGTATTGGGCAAAATGATAAAATAATTTCGGCGTTCAATTTTCCGCCGAAGGCGAAATATAAACCTACAGATAGTACCTTTAATTATTGCCGCTTAATCGAAATAGCAAAAAAAGCCGATCCGGGCATTGAGCCTATTGGCAAAATTGAATTTAAGTACGACAAAAAAAGGCAGGCATTTTATTGGATGCTTACACAAAGCTGGATGCAAAACATTACTAAAACCAAGCCGCATTACAGCATTGAACACGAGGTGTATGTTAATGCGGCCAACATGCGCCAAGTGCGTGTTGTTAAACATAGGTACCAGGTAACTATTACCGATGAACCAGGGCATTTATAAAATACAGGTTATGTTGAAACGCTTATTAGCGACACACCTGAACATTGGGGGTATTGAAGTTAGTAAAGCAATAGGCAGAAGGCTATTTGCATTAAAAATAAAACAAATGTCATTGCGAGGATAATTCCCGTAAAAAAATAAAAGAATATTATCCGTGGCAATCTTCCGCTGTGTCTTTATGGCACATAACCCATAAAGACACAGCGGAAGATTGCCACAGCCTTTTCTCTCTAATTTTTCTATTGGAAAAGGCTTCGCAATGACATCATTTCGATTTTAATACATCCGTTGAATTTGGGTAGACTATAACTACCCATACGGAAAGCCAAAGCAAACCAGCTAAACCTGTCTGTTTGCATTAAGTCCCCCCTTGGGCAGGGCTGTTTCATTCTCTGAAGTTTCACTTTCAGGCGGCTCCTACGGAGCGCAACAATGTCGTTGTTTATTGCTACAAGCAGTCGGCTGCTCTGCAGCGTTTTGAAAGACCATTGAAAAAAAAGTATTTACGTTCCGTAGGAACCGTCTGTTTGTAGAAATACAAGGTAAAAAGCTGTTGCGGTCGGGTAGGAGCCGCCTTTTTTAGACTGTTTTGTAAGAATGAAACAGCCCTGCCCCCTTAGGGGATTTAGGGTGCTGGCTGTTTAATTCAAATACCTGAACATGCCCGGTATATGCGCCGCCAAAGTATCGGCCAACACCGGTACATCGCTGGTGTTGGTTATGGGGTTAGCCGGTATGTTTACATTTTTAAGCAACTGGCTGAAATCAGCAATAATATTAATGGTCATTACCTGCGACCCGTTAGCACTAAAGGCAGCGTTGTAAGGCGCAACGGAGTGATCAGGCAGGTTTACTGTTTCGAGCAGTGAATCGGCACCTATGTGGTAACTGAATGCTTTGTTAGGGCTCAGGTGGTTATTGGTGCTGTCGGCAAAGCCTTCAATTGCCATAAAAATATAGCCCAGGTTATCGGTTGAAAAATGCATGCTGGGAGTTTGCGCTGCCAGCGGGCCCCCGGTGTAATTACCTGGGTCAATATGATTGACCGCTGCACTTATACCCACACTAAACGAAATACTTTTGTAGCTACCAGTTGGCACCGAACCGGCAACTATATTCTGATAGCCGGACGAAGTAACCAGTATATACCCTGAGTCGGCATACGAAGTTCCGTTAGTGTTGTTGAGCTGCAGGTTCGAAATATAAAATGAGGTGCGGTTAAACGAAATACTATCGCCGGAAGCCGTAGCGTAATTCTTACCCGGCACAATTGAATCGCTGCCGAAATAGGGGTAAATATTAAGCACCAGTAAAGCCGAATTGGTATTGTTTTTTTTACACCCCGCAGCAAACAACAGCGCAAAAGCAAAAATCAATACAGCTGGTTTCGAAAAGTTCTTCATTCCTTATTTATTTTATTCATCCTGTTAAAAAGCGATGCGATGTTAAATATTTTTGGTTGAAGTTAGTTGGGGGTAACGGATATTAACAAGCAGCCCCTTCCGTCCCCGAAGGGGAAACCAAGGCAAAACGGCCAATACAAGGTTCTCTTGCCTGGTGGTAAGGCTCGTATTTGATTTTAGTTTCCCCTTCGGGGACGGAAGGGGCTGCCTGCCTGCTTAAAATCATTTGGTTTAATCAATCCCACCGCTTACATTTGCCGTTAACTACAACATGAAAAAGCTACTGGCCGTTTTTCTTGCCTTCAGCATCATCAGCCAAAACCTGGTGAATGTGGCCATTGGCGTTTACTACCATGTAAATAAAACATACATCAGCCAGCAGCTTTGCGAAAACCGTAATAACCCGCAAATGCATTGCAACGGGCATTGTTACTTATCAAAACAATTGCAGAAAGCCGAGCACGGCGAAAAGCAATCGGCCCAGCTGATAAAGGAAAAAGAAGAAATTATAGTTAATCAATCCGAAAATCTTCCGGGCCAGTATTTCCCGGTATTTAAAGTTGAAGTATTCCATCCTGTTACTTCGTCGCTTTACATTTCATTTTGTCCCCAATCCCTTATCAAACCACCGGCTGCCGCTTAATTGCCAATGGCAATCAGCGGGCTATAGCATTGCCGCATATCTATTTAGTGGTTTGAAAAATTAATTTTTTATGAGAATATTATTAGTGGCACTGGCGCTTTTAGCATCAGTAGCCCGGACAAACGCACAGGCGTGTTGTTGCACAAGCGCAGGAGGCAGCTATTCCATTCTGCCTAACATCGACGAGCACATCATCGGCCTGCGCTACACGCACAGCAACTGGAGCTCAACCACATACCCTACCATGAATATGAACATGGGTGGTGAGAATATGAGTATGATGAGCGGCGGGCTACCTACTGTGGAGAATATGAACACCCTCGACCTCTTCGGCAGGTTTGCCCTGCCAAAACGATTTTACGTATCGGCCTTTTTACCGGTACATATTTTGCAGGAAAGTTATACCGGCAGCAATACCCGCGTAGCCGGACTTGGCGATGCCAGCCTGCTGCTGCAATATGCTGTTATCGACCCCAAAAAATGTACCGGGCATATAAGCAAACACCAGTTGCGTTTAGGCGCCGGCATTAAAGCCCCCACCGGCAAA
The DNA here is from genome assembly GCA_003165895.1 of Bacteroidota bacterium. Classification (GTDB taxonomy): domain Bacteria; phylum Bacteroidota; class Bacteroidia; order Chitinophagales; family LD1; genus Bog-950. The sequence continues at coordinate 5,875 of PMXD01000282.1, forward strand.
TTCAGCATGACACCCGATGGCATGTTTACTACCGACCTTCAGTTAGGCACCGGCAGCTGGGACTTTATGTTTAACGCCATTTATACCTATCGTTACAAACAGTTTGGTTTCAACCTTATGGCCTCTTACAAAAAGAATCTGACCAACGCCGACCAATTCAGGTTTGGCGATAAAATAAGAGGTGGGCCCGAAGCGTTTTACATCGTTAAATTGCCTGAGTCAGTATCCATTATGCCCAAAATCGGCACGCATTACGAATATGCTTTTTACAATATTAACGCGGGCGAGAAGCTGACTTTCACCGGCGGGCAGAATTTATATGCCGATGCAGGTTTCGATATTTATTATAAGAATTTAGCATTTTCTATGGCCGTTTCTCCAACTCTTTACAACGTTTATAACTGGATAGGTGAGCCTTTCGAACATTACTCCATCGAAACCGGTATTTATTACAGTTTCTCTAAAATTATTAAACACAAAAAATCTTCGCAAAATGAAAAACAACTATAAATTTCTTCTTTTAATACCGGTTATTATGTTAATCCTTCTTTTTGGTTGCCGTAAACCGGCATCAACAACCACGCAGCAAAAAGCATTTTTTGGTGTGCATTTGCATACCTATATCGATACCAACCTGGTTTCTACCGGTTTAAGCGCAAATACCGAATATGCGCAGTGGTTTCAAGACCATAATGGCAGATGGATGAACATTACTACTGCTAACGTATATTTTACCAATGTTGGCCTTCTTAGCGCCACTACAGGCCAATGGTATACGCTACAGGGTACTATCCGTATGAAGCGCATGGAATATGAAGAATATGATTTAGACAGTGTTCCTGTAGATACCTACGACAACGTAAGGTTTACAGTGGGTTTAGGGCCCGGATATAATAATAATCCACCCAGCTACTATAGCGGCGCCGGCATTCCGGCAACAGATAGCGTGCTTTCTACTTCTGAAAGCGTGATGTATGCAAATCCCGGATATTACTTTTTATATCTGACCGGTAATGTTGATACTTCGGCAGGCCACAACCTTATTCACCCTATACCATTTTCTTATCAACTGGCCGGCGATACTTTCCAGGTTTCTCCACCAACAGCAGCCCAGGGCAACTCTTTCTCTATCATTCCTAATGTTCCCGGCGCACAATTGGTACACATTATTTTCGATTATGGTAAGTTGTTGCAGTCATTCCCTATCACTTCACCTGTTAACATAAAATCAACTACGCCAACACCGGTTTTAGATAGCATACCCGGCATGTTCAGATACGAATGCTCTGTTCCGAACGGAGATTGCTAAACCAATGTTTTTATAACTATTTTCGAAGAATGCTAAAAATAGATCGCGGGGTAATTGGGGTTTGTGCTGTTTGGATAATCATGCTTTCAGGCTGTGTGAAAGATAAGACGCAAACAACCAACTGCACCACTTGCTCCGCGATCTCTTTTAAATCCGATATTATTCCCATCTTAAATCAAAACTGCGCCACAACAACAGCTTGTCACCAAGGTTCAAGTTCCGGCAATGGCCATTTGAATCTTGATTCCACTGTTGCATATACCGCGTTAACGCAAAGCGGTACCGGATATGTAAAAGATAGTAATGCCATCAACAGCATATTTTACGATGAGATAGCTTCGCCCACCAACGCCAGCACCCACATGCCCATAGGCATTCAGTTGGACCAATGCACCGTGCAAAAGGTATATTGCTGGATACAGGAGGGGGCGCCCAATAATTAGCCTCTTTTAAACAGCGATATTTTCATTTTATCCTTCACCGCCAAAGGGCGACCGCAAGGGATCGCCCCTACATGATTCCAAATGGGGTATTGATGCCAGCGGCATCGGGCATCTTGCCAAAACGTTTTCTATAGAGATGTCATTGCCCTGCAATGAGGAATAAAGCAATTCAAGATTTCGAACATTCATGGCCTCATCCCCTTGCAGATGCAACCATACCGGCGGTTTAACAAACTTTACTTTCAAAGGCCGGGTTGTTCATGTTAAACCCAGCTAGATTTTAACAGTCAAATTCGCATTATTTAAAGTTTGTTTTTATCTTTATTGCAGCATGGGTAAATACTTTTTACTTCTTTTAGCAGCATCAGGTTTTGTGGCACCGACATTTGCCCAAAAAACAGGCAATGGCCCGGTTAATCCGCAATATGCTGCTGCCCCGTGCAAAGCTTCTTTTACCAAATTCAAAGTTGCAGGTGAAATTAATGCTGCCAGCGTTCAAAAGCTTTTGCCGGGCCAGCTTGAAAACCTACAGAACGAAGGCGTTACACTGAAGCTTAATTACGTTAACCAAAGTCTTGCCGGCTTGCACTACTCATTTACCCAGCTTTACCAGGGTATACCCATTTACCAATCGGAAATAAAAATAAATATCGACGGGCAGAATGTGGTGCATTCAATTTTCGATAACTCGTATAATACCAGGGGGTGGAATCTGACTATACCTGCTAACATCAGTAACGCGGTTATTGCCATTAACCCAAATACATCTGAGCCGGTAGTTGCCGTTTTAAGCGTTATAAACAACCACCTGGAAACTTTAACTGCCAATGGTGCAATAATTTTTCAGCGCGATATGAATTCTTATTACCAGCAGGATTCTACCGTAACCGGTAAGATATTTAATCCCGACCCTTTAACTACATCGCAACACCTGTATACCGATATTGCCGCTATCATTCCATCCGACTCAACAATAGATACCATCTATTACGATAATAACAACGGCGCTGATGAGCCATGGATGGATGCACAACAGCAAACAGTAAGCTTTAAAGCAAATTACGACAACGGTATTTTTACGCTTTCAAGCCCATTCGTTTTATTAACCAACTACGATACCTTTCCGCCTGATGTTGCCCCTGTAACTTCCATGAACGGACAGTTTAATTTTAACCGTTCGCAATCCGGTTTTCAGGACGTAAACGCCTTTTATCATATCAGCCACCACCGCGATTATGTTGCCGGGCTTGGTTTTAACTGCGGAGACTCATTGGTATGGATTGACACCCATGCTATTTTTGAAGATAACTCCTATTTCTCTCCAGGCAATTATCCACGAAGAATTTATTACGGAATAGGTGGTGTACCGGATGCCGAAGATGCGGATGTGGTGGTGCATGAATATTGCCATTCACTTTCTTACAACTGCGCGCCGGGCAGTAACGTAGGATTGGAAAGAAATTCGCTTGATGAGGCATTTTGCGATTACAACGCAGCAGCGTATTCAAAAGTGCTGAGTACCTATAATGACGAATGGGTTTATAACTGGGACGGCCATAACCAATACTGGCCGGGCCGTGTAGTAAACTCGCAGATGATGTATCCTGCTGATTTGGGTGAAGATATTTATACCAATGGCCAAATGTGGTCGGCAGTATTGTTTAATTTGAATGCCGATTTGGGACGTGGAATAACCGACAGCATTATTTACCAAACCCATTACAGCTATGCGCAAAATATAACCATGGCCCATGCTGCTACACTGTTAATTGATGCCGATTCGTTACTATTTAACGGTGCACATTACTGCGATATTTACGGGCGCCTGCTGCAACATGGCTTTGTAAGCGAGGTTAATAATGGCTGTGCAACACTGGCACCGCAGGGCATTCAGACGGTGGCAGACGATAACTTCCGGTTTACCCAAACAGGAAATGCATTTACCCTATATAACACCAATGCAGCCAACATCCGCATCCGCCTTTTAAGTATCACCGGCCAGCAGATAGCACCTGACGCAGTTATACAGGATGCAGTTTATAATTATCAGAATACCAACCTTGCTACCGGGATATACCTGGTAAATGTTATTTCGGATAGTGGTACGGCTACTTTTAAATGGGTGAATGCAGCGCGGTAACAGCAAAAAAAACAGCGGCCCGGTTTGACCCTTGCCGCTGCCTTTGCGATAAACCCAATAATTCAAAATCTACTTACCAAAAACGTAATCAAGGCCCAGTGAGGCATTGATGCCATTAAAAGCTTGTGTATATGATGTAAAATACCGCTCGCCCGGATATGCATTAGGGTTTGCATTTACCCAGTTAATATCAAACACGGGGCGCGAATAGAAATAATCAACACGGGCCGCTATGGCAAAGTGCTTTACGGGCGATATCCTTAACCCTACCCCCACCTGCGCTGCAACAACCGCCGAAAAAGATGATTGCTGCCAGAATGAAAACTGGTTGCCAGGGAAGCTGCCATTGGTGATGTTATACTTATAATCATAGGTTTGAGAGATACCACCATCTTCAAGCAAAACATCTACTTCAGGCGACCACATGGCATTTACCCCTGCCAATGCATGAAAATCAATGGTTGCAATACCCAACGGAATGGAATAATACGGTCCAATCAGGGCATGGATAGATTTATAAGAAGTTCCACGCACATTAGTGCTGTCTACCAGCCAGGTTTGCTGATACCCTTTGGCAATATTGCCTAGCCCGGTCATTCGATAATAGGCATATGATAAAGTACCGCCAATACCAAAATTACTATGGCCGATGTACTTAACCCCGCTAACGGCAAAAACTGGGCCAATACCCGCAAAGCCGCTTTTAGCATCGGAATAATTGGTTTGTGTAAAACGGCCAACCGGAACTGAAACGCCTCCCGAAATCTCAACATAACTATGAGCATGCGGTTTTTTCTTTTTCTCCTTCTCCTCGTGCTTGTCGCTATCCTGGGCAAAGGCAGAAAGATTAAACACCAGCAGCATGGCTGCCAGAAATATCTGAATAGTATTTTTCATATGTTTTTTTTTATATTTTTAGTTAATTATTGAACCTTTATATTGTAATACACATCCAGATCGGTTGAGCCCGGGGCACATTGTCCGTTCTTCACATCCGGCTGGTGACGCAGAATAACTTCGATTTGGCCGTTAGTTGCGCCAAACGTATTCAGGTTACCAGTCATACCAAAAGGCAGCGGTGGGTTGTTATGGTCATAATTAGGATTGGTAAACGTAACATTAGCCCAGCCCGTGCCTCCCCGGGTACTGCCGGTAGTGCCATATATATCATTGGTATTATTGGCATCGTAAAAACAGAACAGATGGTAATCCTGGCGGGCTATAATATCAGTACTTACCACAAAATTAGAATCCCCCGCAGGCAAAACGCCATTGACTACCTGTGTCGAATCAAGGATAATGATTTGATAATTGTAAGTATAGTTGCGCTGTAAAGTAACAAAAGCCCGTGCAGTATCAGGCACGGTTTGCGTTGGCAACTCGCTCCAGATTATGGTATCAGTAGGCTGAATGTGCGATGGGTCGGTAATAACAATCATCGTGGTAGTTAAAAATTCATTGCCCGGCAAAATAGGGGCCGTAGCGCTCGGTTTGTTACAGCTGCTAACCGCAATAACCAAACCTATTCCAAGGCTCATTAGGGTGGCGATTAAAAAATTCTTCTTGTTTTTCATAGTAGTTTTTCTTTTGAATTAATTAGTTTTTAAAATAATTTAATGTAAAACTTACACGCAACATGGCATTAACACCTGCCCCGGCAGTATAGTACCGGAACTGGTCTAAATAATCATGGTAAACGGCGTTTGTAAGATTGTAAACGGTAAGGCTTATATCCATTTTTTGCTTGCGCAAAGGGAACGAACACCCCATACCGGCATTCAACAATACATAGGCGGCAGGCGGCGCCTCAAATAGGGTGTTGGGCGGATAATGGTTCTGCCTGAATACCCACAAATCAGAAAAAGTGAAATACAGGTCTGAGCACTTTTTCAAATGCACAAAATCATACTTAACAATGTTGCTCCAGCGATTGGCAGGTACCAACGGAAGGAAATTATTTTCCGACACGTTATACGCCCTTATTACCGCAAGCTTACTTTCAAACGACAGCCCCTTCCAGATATTAAAAGTAGCATCAATGTTTATACCCGTTAAATAAGCGTTGTTTTGTGTGTATTGAAACAGCGGAAAAAATCCCGATATTAACTGAACACCGGTACCGGTAGGGGCATCGTAAATATAATTATTGATGTAGTTAAAATACCCCTCAACAGTTACGTTTACCCAGCGGTTTTTGTATTGTACCGAAGCAGTAGTGTTATACGAGCGCTCGGCTTTAAGCGCAGTATCACCCCTGTCGTAAGCGGCATCACTCAGGTGTATACCATTTATATACAATTCGCTGATATCCGGCGGCCTGAAAGCGCTGCCCACATTCAGGTTAAGGCTTAAACCGGCAAGTGGCCTGTAAGATGCACCGACGGTAAACGAGACGTTATCATAAGTGCGCAGGGGTTGGGTTTGCACCAGGGTTGTGTAATTCAATATGTAGGCCTTCTCCCACAAATAATCATCGCGTATACCGGCTTCAAGCGTAAATTTTCTTTTGGTGTATTGTTCCATCCAGAAAAGGCCGCCGCTGTAATTACGGAAATTGGGTATAAGCGCTACTTCACCTTCATATACATTGCCCTGCGTAACGCCGTTTAAACCTACCGTGCCACTGATGCTGTTCCTGATAATATGATGGTACAGCAAATCAAGCGTACTGGTTATAATATTAAATCCTACCTCGGGGTTATTCAGCGCCAGCGCTTCAGGCGACTCATCTACATCATACTCTTTGCGCGTATCCCATTGCTGCGAATAAACCATCTCCAGCTTTCCGTTCTTTTTAAGCCTGTAAAAAGCGCTTGCCTTCAGCAAATCGTGGTGTACCAGGTCGTAACTTAAACCTATCTTATATGTGAACGATAAAGGGGTAATAGGCACCGTGCGCAAAATGGCGGCCTGCAAATCGGCCAGGCTATGTACATCCGAACCGGCAAATATGCCCAGCTTACTATTGTATTCGCTGTAATAAACATCTACGCCAAAATTCTTTTTGCGGTATTGTAATGCTACCGAAAAATCGTCCTCAAACATCCCTGTATTCCACATATAATAATTGGCTGTTCTTACATTGCCCGCGCGCTGCAATGTTCCCTGCACCCGCCATGATAATCCCTGTAGTTTTTTACCAAATGCCCCCTCCAAGTACGCCGAAATTCCGCCTAAACCGCTGTTGCTGCCTGCAACTAATGTAACATTGGCCCCAATACCCGGTTTATCAGGCATGGGTGCAGGTTCCATCAGTATCACGCCTGCCATAGCATCGGCGCCGTACCGTATACTGGCCGCCCCTTTAATTACCGATAGCTGCGATGCAATAAAGGGGTCAACTTCAGGTGCGTGGTCGCTGCCCCATTGTTGTCCGTATTGGACAACACCGTTATTCAATATCAAAACCCTCGAGCCATATAGCCCGTTAATAACCGGCTTTGATATAGTAGGGCCCATCTGCAGCGAATTAAGCCCCGCAATTTCCTTTAACGATTCGCCCAGGCTTTCCCCTCGCGTCTGCAAAAGTTGCAAACCTGTAATTTGTGTGGGCACCAGGGTAGCAATAGCACTGGCCGCACTTTCTGATTTTGCCGAAACCACCTCTACTTCTTTTAATTCAAACCCCTCCTTATGTAGCAAAAGCGCCAGAGTAGTATCTCTTTTTAAATTGATACTGACCTGCACAGTATTGCTGCCAAGGTGCGAAAGCCCAATGGTGTATTGCTTTTTGCATAAACCCGTAAACATGAACGCACCGGTACTATCGGTTATAATGCCGTCCTGGGTTTGAATAATTACAACACCCACATCTGCTACAGGTAAATGGGTACTATCATCCAACACCACACCGCTTATAACGTTATGGCAGGCCAGGCTTTGTGCAGATACCCGGACGCAGAATAATGCACAGAACAACGCAATTAAAAATTTCAAAATTTTCAATTTAAGGTCTGAATAAATAACAACGCAGCATACCCACGCTAACCGCAGGAATGCTCAGTTGAAAAGAAATAAAAAGGGGAATCAGCCTAATGCGGGCGGGCCGCGCGGAGAAATTGAAGAGTGCCTGGAATTGAGTTTTACATCCAGTATTTTATAATCATCCCTGTCGCTTAGTACTAACAGGATAGAATAGTTAAACTGATTGAACGCCTGAACGTACGAACTCAATTCAATTTTACACAGGTTACACTCTACATGCCCTTTTTGAGTGTGCAGGTGGTTATGACAGTGGTCGTTTACCTCAGTATGATGGTCAACAAAAAGATAATGGATTTCCTGTACAGAGGCAGAATAGAGGAAGATGGCCGCCAGGGCAAGTATTAAAGAAAACCGTAAGGGGGAAAACTTCGGATGCCGCATCTAATCATGCAAAATTAAAAACAATAAATTACGGGTACGTTAAATCTCATCAAAAAAGCAGGGCCAGCCGGCAATGCCTGCTATATTTTTATTTCTTTGCGCTCTCCCAAAACGCCCATTGCACCCATGAAATATATTTACCTTCTGATCGCTTTGCTCATAATGTCCAATATGGCAGCGGCGCAAAACAGCATCCGGGGAACTGTTTACGATAAAGACACCAAAGAAACCCTTCCCGGCGTGGCCGTTTACATATCAGATTTAAAGGTGGGCACTGTTACAGATTCAGCCGGAAATTTTTCGTTTATCAAAATATCAAATGGCAAGTTTTTAATGGAGGTAAAGTTTATTGGTTACGCCTCCAAAGCCATTACCGCGTCTACTACCGACAATAAACCATTGCTGATTTATCTCTCCCAATCATCAGACCAATTGCAGGAGGTAATTGTTACCGGGGTTTCAAAAGGTACCGAAATCCGCCGCAGCCCTGTACCTATAGTTAGTATTGATAAGCAGTACCTGATATCTAACTTGGCCAGCAATGCTATTGACGCCATAACCAAGGTGCCCGGCGTTACGGCAGTAACTACCGGCCCTAATATTTCAAAGCCCTACATACGGGGGCTGGGCTTTAACCGGATACTGACCCTGTTTGACGGCAACCGCCAGGAAGGGCAACAATGGGGCGATGAACACGGAATTGAAGTAGACCAGTACAGCGTTGAAAGGGTTGAAGTAATTAAGGGCCCCGCAAGTTTAACTTATGGCAGCGATGCCCTGGCCGGCGTTGTAAACCTGATACCCACACAACCTGCACCTGAAGGAACACTAAGGGCCGATATAACCACCAACTACGCCACCAATAACCAGGAGGTTGGCGGCTCAGGCATGGTACAAGGAACCAAAGACGGCATAGATTTTATGGCCCGCATATCGCATAAACAAGCCATTGATTATACCGACCCTATTGATGGCCGGGTGTTTGGCACGGCTTACAGCGAAACAGATGCAAGCGGCTCATTAGGGATACACAGACAATGGGGTTTTTCGCATATCAGTTTTTCGGCCTTTGATGATTTTCAGGAAATACCCGATGGCAGCCGCGATAGCGCCACCCGGCAATTTACCCGTCAGATAACCGAAATTGATACCGCGCGCCAGGTAGTTTCGCAACACGATTTGAATACTTATAAAATAGAAAAGCTACACCAGCATGTGCAGCATTACCGTGTTTATGCAAATAATAACTTCCTGTTAGGCCCTAAAGCCGGCTCGGTTGAAGTTAACCTGGGTTATCAATACAGTATCCGGCAGGAGTTCAGTCACCCGGTGCTTTACACTATTCCCGGCCTTTATCTTCAGCTGAGCACATTTAATTACGATATTAAATACCACATGCCCGAAATAAAGGACTGGAATCTTACTGTGGGCTTTAATGGTATGTACCAGGATAACATTGCAACCAATGGAACAGATTTTGTAATACCTTCTTATCATCAGTTTGATATCGGCCCTTTTGCTGTTGTAAAACGCAGCTTCGGTAAGTTTGATGTTGAAGGTGGAGTGCGTTACGATTTCCGCATTTTCGATAATCAGCAACTTTATACCAAGCCTAATCCTGCAACGGGATTTGATATGCCGGTTACCGGCGCTGATACTGTGGGTGCCAGTAAGATATTTTCAAATTACCATGCACTTTATCAGGGCTTTTCGGGCAGTATCGGGGCAACCTATAATCTTACCAACCAGTTATGTATAAAGCTAAATGTAGCCCGTGGTTACCGTGCCCCTAATATTGCCGAAATTTCGGCTAATGGAGTTCACCCCGGCACCAATATTTACCAGATTGGCAATCCTGATTTTAGCCCTGAATTTAGTGTGCAGCCCGATTTGGGGATTGCCTTCAATTCAAAATACGTTGTATTTTCAGTAGACGGGTTCTACAATTACATTCAGAATTATATCTATAACCAGAAATTGGAAGGCGTTAACGGCCTGGATTCAGTAATTGTGCCGGGCAACCAGACTTTTAAATTTATGCAGGCCGGCGCAGAATTATATGGCGGAGAAGCTACGTTAAATATAACCCCTTATAAAGGGCTCCATTTTGATAACGGCTTATCGATAGTATACGGAGATTTTATGGGCAAAAAGGGACAAACTGTTCCTGACAGCGAGCGTTACCTGCCTCTCATTCCGCCTTTACACGGAACCTCAGAAGTCCGCTACAACTTTAGCGTTAAAGAGGCTCACATATTAAATGCTTTTGTAAAAGCGGGCATTGTTTATTATGCCAGACAAAGCCGTATTTACAGCGCTTACGGAACAGAAACCCCTACACCGGGATATGTATTGTTTAATGCTGGACTGGGAGGCAGTATAACCAATAAAAAGGGTAAAATAATTGTGAGTGTTTACCTGTTGGGTAGCAACCTGCTTAACAAGGCCTACCAGGATGCATTAAGCCGCCTTAAATATTTTGAGTTTTACCCCAACAACCCCACCGGGCACGATGGTATTTACAACATGGGCCGGAATGTTTCTGTTAAACTGGATTTCCCTTTAGAGTTTAAAATTTAATCTCTAAAGGCATATAGAACGCTGATTTTCATTATTTAGATTATTAATGCATTGATCATTAAAATAATTTCGATAATGAAAATCAGCGTTCTATCGTATTTAAATCCTTTGATTATCTTCCATTTATGAAAAAACATTACCAGCTACTATTGGCCGCTGTGCTTCTTTTAATTTGCAGTAAAACATTTGCCGCCAACGACTCAATTTACGAGGCCCGCCGCAATACTTATATTGATAGTTGCCTGGCTAATTTCAGCACTTTCGATATTACCTTACAGGCTTACCGGGGGCTACCGGTTAACTCCGCAGCATTTGATACCATGGTTGCGCAATTACCAACTGATGGCACCGCAGATTTTGAAATAGTACAGATAGTGCGCATTCTTTATCTTTCGAACGGGCAATATGATTCTATTGCACTGCCGGTGCTCAGTAAAATTCCATTCTGGCTTACCAATGGCGAGCAGCTTTTTGATTACTGGAGCGAAAACCATATGATACAATGGATGAGTTCAGATTACCTGTTGCATCAAAAATATAACTGGCCGGTGGATAGCAGGCTTAACTACCGCGTAAAGCATTATTTACAGCTAAAAGTTCAATACGGTTTTTATGAATTTCTTTCAACCGATTACGGCCCGTATTGTTTGAACGGCCTGTTGAACCTGGCCGACTTTGCACAAGACAGCACTATTAAAGCCCTTGCCACACAAGCCTCGCAGCGGTTACTTACAGAAATGCTGATGGCCACCAACAGCCTGGGCGTTTGTTACCCTACCGCGGGCAGAAACTATTATGGCAAGTACGAAACCCCGTACGATCAGAATTATAATAACCTGATATGGCTGCTGACCGGTTTCGGGCAACAGCAAACGGGCCCATCGCCCGGAGGGGTGGTATTGGCCACCTCAAGCCTGCCGGTGGATAGCATTATAAGTTCATGGACATCGCATGTAGATACCACCATGATTATAGGCCATACGCTTGATAGCGGCCTTGTGATTAATGATAGCTTAACACCTACTGATAAAACGCTTTTTCAATGGAGCTCAGGCGCTTATTTTCATCCTGAAGTTGTGGAGGCTACCGGCCAGTTGCTTACAGATTCGAATTTGTGGAATAACCCGAATTTTTCTCAATTTAATGTATTTCAATCTGAACCGAACTCGCAACTTCCGGGTGTGGCAGTTAATTTCAACTTTCTGTCTGAAAGCTCTGTAATTTGCAATGATACCGTAGCTATATTTAAAGACAATACAGTAACACTTTCCTCGGTACGGAACCTATGGCCCGGTAAGTTAGGGTACGAGCAGATACCCTGCGTGGCCAATGTAGGAACCACCGCAGTATTTACCGCCTCAGGAAAAGTAATTGCCAATTTTGAGAACCGGACAGCTACCAACGAAAATAATGACCTGCCTTATGTAATACAGCAACACAATGTGGCATTGGAAATGTACCGGCCCGATATTAAACTGCCCTTGTTGGGTTATAATGACCCTGAAGTTTCGCTGCATTGGATTGATAGTGTTTTTGATGAAGAAAGAAATGACAGCGCATGGATATTGGGCCGCCAGGGTAATGGCTACGTGGCAGTGCGCCGCGGCTGCATTGACAGCGTAAATGGCCTGAGGGCCTGTGAAACACGCAATGGCCAAACCTGGATAATTATGATTGGCGACAGCACCATGTACGGCAGCTTCGATAATTTTCAAACGGTTATTGACTCATCGAAATACCAGGAGGGATGGACGCTGGACCCGGCCACTAATATCTGGACTTACTCGGCGCAAATTACCATTGATAGTATAACTCTTGGTTACAATTGGCTGGGCGATTCTAGTTTGGTAGCCGAGAATACAGCTGTTCAAAATATTTCAAACAGTAAACCTGCGTTTAATGTTTTTCCTAACCCCGCTTCAAATGCGGTTAGTATAGACCTGTCGTCATTTAATGATGAGCCATTAACTTTAAAAGTGGTGAACATGCTGGGCCAGGAATTTTACAATCAATCGGTTACCGGCGAAGGAACCACTGTAAAAACACTAAACACTTCTAACTGGCCTGATGGTATTTATTTAATAACGGTTGAAACAACGGATGGCTTGGTTTCGAAAATACTGGTTAAGGAATAGTTGCCTTCCAAACCACTCAGGATAGTTATTCAAACATATCCAGGTGATGTGCTTCCGGCGTCTTCACATCCATCTGGAAACCTATCTCGTAACAATGCAGGTGCCTTACCTCATCATAAACGTTATTGATAATAATAAACCGGTGGCCGGGTTTACGGCAATGGCCAATATAAATATTCTGGTCGGCCACATAACATTGGCCGTTATTAATAAAATTGAGATTATGCAAAACCTCCTCAGTTGAAAATGATTGCATGGGAATAACAATGGTGCTGAGTATTTTTTGCAGGTAAGGATTGCAAACCGTGCAACTGTCAAAATCAACAGGGCCTATTTTTGCGCTATCTACATATAAATAAACCCGGGCCATTTTATTGCTGTCGGCCACAATTAAACCAAGGCTATCGTTCCCTGCTGTTACGTAACCCGTAAAATCAGTTCTGTGGCCCGACATTTTTTTGAAAGTTTTTGCCGGTAAGCGGCTTATAATTTCGGTATGCAGCTGCTGGCTGGCATCAGTAGCCCATTTATCGTTAACATAAGAGAGAATAAAGTGTGCCATAATCAACACCACAAAGGTTACAGGTATTACAGTAGCCGTGGCCCAGATAATGAGTTTGCCATATGCCCTGGTGCGCACAATCATAAATAATATAACACCCGCAATGAGCGATAAAATTATTTCAGACAGAAAAGCCAGGGCCGAACTAACTAAATTGCTTCCTGCCCCGCCCAGCTGCTCAAAAGTATGGGCATTCCAGCCGGCCAGGTTCTTTATAATGCTAAAACCCATGATAAAAACCAGGTAGTAAACGAGCAGGTAAGGGATTTTTCTCTTTCTTGTCATAGTATCCGGTTATTATTTCGAAAAAAAATGACCACGCTTAACCAATGTGCAGGTTAACAAGCGCCTATAAATATAAAAGAGTTTTTTGCCAGTGCAACAAATTCTCCTCCCCCTGCCTCTCCTTCAGAGAGTTGTAGCAGCATTTTTGCATTTTCCTCTCCTTTTTCCAAAGAAGCTATTTAAAATTATTTGACTATCCGGATATAGGAAC
>PMXD01000173.1 GCA_003165895.1 Bacteroidota bacterium
GTTAAGGACAATGTTCGATCAACCAATAGCGATGACCCAAGTAGTTACGTTAAGTAATTGCTGCTAGTTACCCTTGCTTCGAACCGAAAATAGATATATCATTGATAGATTGTTTCCTTGTTTTTCAATTACTCCTTCACCAACTTCTTAATTTCCGAAACCCATCCGTATTTTGTGTTCGGATAAAGTAAACTCCATATTTTGATTTCGGTTTAAACCGGCTGAATAAAGTAATGAAGGAAAAGATGACATCAAAAGGGCAAACACTTTTCTCTCATTGAATAAAAGTATGCCCTGAACCGGCGGATGCACCCCCTGATAAAGCTGTTTCAGTTTATTGCTGCGAAACCAATCTGCCTGATTGAATAGTTTTACCATTACTGATAACGCTGTATAAATAAATTCCTGAAGGAAGGGTCCTTGTTTCCAACACAGTTATTTGTTTGGTTATGGTTGTGCTCAATACTCCCTGGCCCAAAACATTAAATATCTTTAATTCAAGGTTCTTAATTTCAATAGCATCGTTTAATACCAGGTTTACGGTAGTAGTAAACGGATTAGGGTAAATACTAACTGCGTTTGTTGTATTTACAGCATCCGGACCAGAAATGCCGGTTGTTCCGTTACACGCGGAGGGGATGTCAGCTGTAATTGCCGTTGTGGTTAAAGCACCGGTGGTGGTAAGCGCCCTGCCATTAAGCACAGCTCCTGTATTTAAAGCCCCCAATGCACCATTGTTAACCACTAATGTGCCACAGAAAACGGAATAATTATTTATACCCACCGCGCCTTCAATCTTCCAGTACACATTTTTTGCCTGGGTCCCGTTAATCAATTGAACAGTTGAATAAGTGCTGGTTGAAAGCGCGCCGTTCAGTTTTATAACAAAAACGGCACCGGCATTACCTTCTGCATTAAGAAAAAGTGTATCTGTAAACACAGTGGCGGCATTAAGCAGGTATGTATGTGGTGTAAGCACCAGGTGTTTTCCAAACTGAGCGGGATATAGCAACTCAATATCATAAGGCAGTGAATCGAGGTAGTTGTATACAATTCTCAGATCGGCGGCACACTGAGCTGTTGAAGCATCGGGGATGGGATGGACAGTACCTGTTACATAGGCGGTATCAAAACCGGTAGTTAAACCGGTATTTGTTCCCACGTCGCCGATAATATGCGTTATACCCGAATTTGAAACTGCCCCATCGGATGAAAATATGGCATAACATGAAGTAGAAGCCAGTTCAGGAGCCCGGGGGCCGGTTAGTACCGCGGCGCCGCAACCAAGGGGGGTATAGGCCAGGAGCCCGTTTACCGAAACGGCGCCATCGGTTGAAAGCGCTCTTCCTTCAAGCGTATCGCCTGTATACATTTCAATGGCGGCGTTGTTGGCAATAACGGTTCCCTTCATGCTGGTACCGGTGGCCATACTTACCAGGCCTTCTATTTTCCAGAATACATTGCAGGCCAGCGCCCCGTTAAGCAGTTTTATATTAGAAAATGCACTGGTAGAAAAGGCACCCTGAACCTGGAAAATAAATACAGCATTGGAGTCGCCCTGCGCGTTTAAAAAAAGAGTTGAGTTAAGTGTTGCTGCGCTCCCAATTTCATATACGCCTGCATTCAGGGTATCGCCATTGCCGAGCAGGGTATCGGGATGCCCGGTAGGCGTAGCTCCGTTCAGTTGATGGTAAGCGCTTAGCAGGTCGGTAACACATTGGGCGCTAAGAGGGCCTCCGTTTGCCATTACACCGTTCACATTGCCGAAACCTGTGCTTGAACCGGTATTGGTGCCTACATTACCTGTTATCTGGGAAATCCCGGTGTTTTTAACCGGTCCGATGGAAGAAAAAAGAACAAAACCGGCAGCGGTTCCCAAGGTGGGCGCCTGGGCAAACTCCATTCCCGGTATGAACAATAACGCAGTAGTTGCTATGATTAATAGTATTTTATTTTTCATAATATTAATTTACCTGATCAAATAATGTTTTCTATGTAAACCTGAATCATTTCACGCTGTAAAGCATTACACAATTCCGTCAAAGAGTTACATCATTTACACTTTTTAAGACTCATCTTTTGTGGAGCGCACCAGGCTGATTCCGGAGATGAAAAACAGAAGGCCAAGTACCCCATAAATAATGAGCGCCCTAATGTCACGCACCCCGCCGCCGGTATTGACAAACAGAATTGCTGTGTATATAAGGCCACCTATACCCAACAAGGTGAGCATAGCGCCAAATATCCTCTTAATATTCATATGATGTTTTTAGCTTGTTAATTAGCATTAGAAAGCGGACAGGTACAACCCGTCCGCTTTTTTTTAAAAAATCCGATTTTCATTCCCTGAACATAAGCCAAGCCCTGCCGATATGCTTATTTATCTGGTCAATTTAATTTGCATAACAGGGAGATTCCCTAAAACTGCAATTATGGTTCAATGTCGTTAAGTTAAGGAAATGCATCCGCGCAAACTCTCTAACTCCTCCCGCAAAAAAGCGGGATAAACTTCACGGGAGGACCACTACCCAGAAATACAAAATACAACTGCTCCGGCAAAGTTGTTCTTTTTCTGTGTGGATGCTCCTCCGCTTCGGAGGCTGGGAGGTAGCGAAGCGCAAAAAGAACAGGCTAACGGCTTAACTTAATGACGTTGAATTATGATTTATTGTAAAGCACAACTTTCAGAAGCTGCGCCAACGCTAAAACTCATATCTTTACATTTGGAACGGGCGTCAAGCAGTGTTTGATTATTAATAGCAGTGCTTGTTGTATTACCGCTTTGGTCAGTACAACTGCATGACCAGTCTTTTTTGCAGGAAGTAAATCCTGTAGTGATCATTACGATCAATGTTGCTGCGAATATTCCTTTTTTCATTGTTTTAGTTTTATGTTTGTTTTAAATAAATAGTTTATAATAGCAAGGTTAAAGCTGATTAAACAGCACGCCTGCCCTCGATAAGGCGTAGTATTATTGCAATAACAGCGATTACCAGCAGGATATGAATCAACCCTCCCGCATGAAAGCCGATGAATCCGATGGCCCAGCCTATAATCAGGATTACTGCCAATACATAAAGTAGATTTCCCATGGTTTTATATTTAATTTGGTTTGTAAAATTTAACAATACAAAGATGGAACAGCCTGTAAATAAAACCGTTACACAATTCCGCTAAAGAGTTACATTATTCACACGTGGCTGCTATAATCGCTTTCGTTGCAAATTGCCTATCTTGCGGTCGATAGCATGCTTTCCGGATATCTTTAATAATATGCAAAAAGCCAGCTGGTTTTGAAATCACGTTGCTCTTTTGAACTTCAATGAAACTCTACATCAAATACATGGTGTCTATCCGGTGCAAAATGGTTGTTAAATCAGAGTTGGATAAACTTGGCCTGCACTATACTACTGTGGAACTGGGGAATGTTGAAGTAAAGGAAGAAATTTCAACTGAGACGCGCGAGAAACTTAAAGCTGCCTTGAAAATTTCCGGGCTTGAACTTATGGACGATAAAAGGGCCGTGCTGATTGAAAAAATAAAAAACGTAATTATTGAGAGGGTGCATTATTCAGATGAAATACNNATTTTTCAGATTATTTAAGCGAAAAGTTAAACTATGATTACACTTATTTGGCTAATCTTTTTTCGGAAGTAACCGGCATTACCGTTGAGCATTTTATAATCGCTCACAAAATTGAACGCGTAAAAGAGTTGCTCTTATACGATGAATTGACCCTCACTCAAATTTCATATAAACTAAACTACAGCAGCGTAGCCCACCTGTCATACCAGTTTAAAAAGGTAACCGGATTAACACCTACCTTCTTCAGGAAAATGAAGGAAAAGCGATTTACGCCCCTGGAAAATATGTGAATCATGTAAGTCTGCTAAAGAATTGTGTAAAGCTTACCAACAATAATGGCTCACCTTTGTGGGGTGAAGTTTTTCATAAACAAAAGAAAGATTTATGTGGTACCATATCGAAACTCCCGCGTTGACAACCCAATGGAGCGAAGTAAAAAGAAAACTCCGCAACCGGTTTGCTGATTTAACTGAAGCAGACCTGAATTATCCCGAAACAGAATTGGATGACATGTTAAGCAACATGCAGGTTAAGCTTTCAAAAACAAAAATTCAGTTACGGGCAGTTATTGCAACCGACTAATTTTTTTAATCCGGATATCAATGGACGTAACAACGATAAAATGGCAGTAATACGTCCGGGTACAGCACAAAACAAGATAATGCCAAGCGAAAAAGTAAAAGAACTACATCAAACTGTAATTGACGCCGTTGTTAAGGTAAAGTCAATTGTAAAAGATAAAGAGGAAACAGAAGAAGAGGTTTTGACATTCGGTAAAAAACTTGCCGATATGGTATTCAGTTTTGTAGGTAGTTGGTTCTCCATAGCCATGTTTTTATCGTTCGTGGTTGGATGGGCGCTATTTAATTCGTTTGCGCCGGCTTTGTACAGATTCGATCCATATCCATATTCGCTGATAACCTTTTTGCTGGCGGCCATTGCTGCTATACAGGCGCCTGTAATTATGATAGGCCAACACCGATTGGCGCATAAAAACAGCATAAGGCTTGCCGGTGACCTTAAAATTGAAAATGAGATACTTTCACTGCACAGGTCTATAACGGTTTTAATGGAACAACAGCTTCAGCAGGTTCATGAAAACCAGCTAACGACTATAACACTTTTAAAAGAACTACATACCAAATCTGACGAGAAGGCCCGGGGCTAATAGTTTGCTTCATATCTCTCTTAAAACCTGTGAATATTATAACTCTTTACCGTAATTGTATAAGCTATTCTGTATCTGCCTCCTCATCTTTATCTTTCATATTTATAAATCGAATGACATGGAAAATAAAAAATTTGACCACCTGTTATCTGATGCAAGACGTCAACTTGACGAGTTGAATAAACTTGTTACTGATACAATCAAAACTGAAGGCATAATGCTTGATACTGTTTTACCTCCTCCTTTAATTATCACAAATACCAGGTATGTTTTGGCGCAAAATCCTGTCTGCCTTTAACGTATGGTGTTGATGAGAACCCATGATACCTGTTTATGTAACAGGTATTTACGCTTTAGCCGGGTCTTCCGAACCTATTTCAATTTTACGTTTTTCAATCCTTATTGAATATTCATTAGGGATTATTTTCTGGCCGTGGGTATGGGCATATGCCCTGGTAAACTCCGCACCGAAATACAATATGTTGGCCGTATAATAAACCCATATAAGGATAAGGATGATTGAACCTGCCGTTCCATAAACCGATGTAAAGGCAGAACTGCCAAGGTATGCGCCTATAGCAAATTTACCCAACATAAAGAGCAAAGCTGTAAATGATGCACCAATAGTGCAATCCCGTAATGCTATTTTCCCATCGGGTAGTGCCTTAAAAATTATAATAAACAGAAGGGTAATAATGATAAAGACCACGATTACGTTAACAATGTAAAACAGGTAAATAGCGTCTTTAGGAAAATGGAGAGTTAGCCTTTTATTAAGCACTTCAATTAAAGAATTTATAACCAGCCCAACCATTAGCAAAAAACCCAATGAGACAATCATAGAAAACGATACCAGGCGGTTTTGAATAAATTTTATTAAACTCCGTTTAGGTTTTGCTTCAATACCCCATATTAAATTCAGCGAGTCTTGTATTTCGGAGAAAACACCTGATGCGCCGAATATTAAAATGATAACGCCAAAAATGGCGGCAAAAGCGTTACTGCTGGTAAGCTTTACATTTTTAATGGCCTCCTGTATACGTAATGCAGCCTCATTGCCCACAAGGTCTTTAATCTGCCAGAATATTTCGCCCTGTACAGCCAGCGTTCCGAAAAAAAATCCACATATACTAACAATGATGATGAGAAGGGGGGGGCAAAGAGAAAATGGTATAGTACGACAACGCGGCACTTAACTTTACGCAATTGTCATTTATGAACCCATGAAGGGTTTCTTTAAACAGGTAAACTGTTTTTTTTGCTGTTTCCTTTATTTGCATGGCATTAGCGGCCTTTTGCTGCTTCGGCTTTTCTTTCCTTTAAATATTTCTTCCGGGGCGCTGCATCGTTTAATTGCTGCATCTCTTTATACGCCCTGGTCAGCTGTTTCGGAATTTCGCCTTTATAGTCTATTTTATAATATGAAAATCCATTAAAGGGGACTGTATTTTCCTCTCCACTGAATTTTATCTGTGCAACGGCTTTACCAAAGTAGTTCTTGAAAACCACCTCGCGCTTTTTAAGCAGTTCGGCAAACCTTCTGTCCACAAGTTCTTTGCCGGTAATAACGTAGCATTTTTCCTGTACGGTAAACATCATAGTGTCTTCAACCATGCGATTGAGATAGTGTATGAACATAGAATCTTTTACTGACATTTTATCAATGGCCAATGAATCTTCTTCACTCATCTTAGCGTTACTAAAATGATGGCTCTGGAGAAAATATTTCTTCTTTGCCTCAAAAAGCAGCACATACTCTTTTTCCTTATCTGCATACCGTATAGATGAAACTGATATAACGGCATCCGGATTGCTATTTAAAAAATCAGCCATTTGGTTTACAAACTTTTCCTGCAAAGGCCTTAGTTCTGTTTGGCCGGTTTGCCATGTAAGCGAAAGGGATTTTTCAACTTCCTGTTCTACATGCTTTTCGTGTACAAGATATAACGTTGATGGCGGTTTAATAAAAATGTTGGATAGTACCTGCACAATAGCTTTTCCGAATTTAAAACGGGGGTTGGTAAGGTTGCCTGCAATAGGAATTTCAAAATCAATGGCATCGCCTGCGCTGCGAACAACTGACATAATCAGGGGCACCGGTAACCATTTAGTATCGTTCTTTTTAACCCGCTTTGTTACATGCGGGTCAATAATCAATAAATGATTTTGGCTATTTATAACACTGTCTTTTACGTTGGTATAGCCATTGAAATTTAGGGTGCCCCTGTCAAGCGGAAAAGAGGTATAACTTACTATGTATGGGTTAAACA
>PMXD01000084.1 GCA_003165895.1 Bacteroidota bacterium
GGATTTAATTTTAAACAGCTTCCTATAGATTTATTGTAGCAGCTTTTCAATGGTTTGGGGAAGCCATTCGTGCTCCAGCAGTTGCACTTTATGGGCAACTGTTTCGGGGGTATCGCCGGCGTTTATGGCTGTCGCCTTTTGCAAAATTACCTCACCCTCATCATAGTGTTCATTTACAAAATGGATGGTAATGCCGGTTTCTGTGTCGCCATTGGTTAAAACGCTTTCGTGTACCTTGATGCCATACATGCCTTTGCCGCCATGTTTTGGTAAAAGGGCAGGATGTATGTTAATAATGCGTTTAGGGAAACGTTCTAGAAGGTATGCGGGAATCAGCTGCAGGAAACCTGCCAGCACTATCAGGTCGATATTTAAAGCGGTTAAAAGCCGGCCAAGTATTTCGGGGTCGTTGAGTGCATTTTTGCTTACAATGGCTGAGATGATTTTGTTGCTGTGCGCAATTTTTATAACCCCCGCTTCGGGATTATTGGTTACTACCAGCGCCACCTTAACAGATGGGTGCCCTTTAAAATATTCTATAATGGCCCCTGCGTTGCTTCCGTTGCCGCTGGCGAAAATTGCAATGTGTTTCATGGGTATGCAAGTGTTCAGGTGTTCAAGTGTTCAGGAAAAATCAACGCAATTATACTTCATAAAAACCTGCGCACATAAACACTTGAACACCTGAACACACTTTTACTTATCTCACTACAAAATTTCTCACCTCCGTATCATCATTATAACGCACGCGTATATAATATTCGGCACCCTGAAGGCGTGATACCGGAATGGTATAATCGGTTCGGCCAACCGGCAGTGAATAAGATGTTTCAGGAACAATAACCCTGCCCAGCTCGTCAAATATTGCCACGTAAACCGTGCCTGCCTGCGGCAGAATAATACCCAGCAGCGAATTGGTAATAGCAGGATTTGGCTGAGGGCCGGTCAATTGCATGGTACCGCTTAACGAAGCACAATTCTGATTATTGAGGGTATCAACTTCTGTTTCGCCGTTGTTTACATCTGTGGCGGTAACACAAACATAAGTATTGCCTGCCCCTGCCGGCACTACAAATTGCGCCGGGAAACTATCGTAAATGGTTTGGCCCGAAAGCAGGTAACCGGTCCAGTTTTGTTCCATAATGCCGCTGCCGCCCAGGGTGGCATATAACTGGGCTGAGGTAATAATACGTGTGCCCACATTACTAACGTATGCTGTAAGGGTTACTAACTGACTTCCATCCGGTTGAGGGGCACTGAAAGTGCTTACCTGCTCAATAGCAATATCAAGTGTGGTAGGAATTACGGTTAATAAACGCGATAGTGAATCGTAACAACCGTACTGGTTATACGCATACAACACTATATTGTAATCGCCGTTTGGGGAATAAGTATGGGGGGTTGGAGGGTTTATAAAAGGCGAATTGAGGGGAAGGCTGCTACCATCACCAAAATCCCAGAGGTAGCTATCGGCCCCTGTGCTCCTGTTGCTGAATGTAACTACCAGTGGAGCGGTGCCATATAGCGGGTTAAAAGCAAACAAGGCGGTTGGAACCGGTGCAACCTCAATAGTTTGGGTAACTGAATCAACACAACCTTCAGACGAAACAACGGTAAGGCTAACGCTTTGCGGGCCGGTTGTATTAAACGTTACCACCGGCGATGGCAAATGACTGATATGGCCGCCTATATTCCAGTTCCATTCCACTAAAGTATCGCCATAAGCAAAACTGCTGTCCATAGGCATGTAAGGCTGGCCGGCACAGCTGATAAGATTGGTGAAATCAGCCAGTGGCTTTTCTACTATCTTAACCAGCTTATCAACGGTAGAAACGCAACCGATGGCATTTTCAAGCTGTAGCTCCACATCGTATGTTCCGGTTTGGCCAAAAACAATTTGAGCAGTTTGCGAATAAGCATAAGGCCCACCGGAACTTTCGTGGAAATTCCATGTTCTTGAAACTACGGAAAGCGATTGGGTAAGGTCGGTAAATGTGGTGGTATCGCCCAGGCAATGGTCGGTATAACTAAATGCTGCAGTAAATGGCGGGTTAACATCTATCTGCTCGCTTACTGAATCGGCGCAACCAAGTGCGTTCACCACCTCTAAAGTAACCGTGTAAACGCCCTGTTGAGGGAAACTGTATTGGATGGTAGGGCCGGAATCGGGATTTACTACCCCATTAAATTTCCAGATTCTTTCTGTAATAGCTGAACCGCCCACCGCATCGCTGGTATCAGTAAACTGTGCCGATGAACTGCTGCCTGCACATAAAATATAAGGATATACACTATTATTTGCAGAGTCGGTATACCCCACATTTGGTGATGGAAGAATGGTAATGTGTTCCGTTTTTATACCCACACAACCCGAGTCGGTAGTAACTTTTAAAGTAACGGTATAGTTACCGTAGCCGTAGTCTAATGTGTAAGAGGTTTGGCCATTTACAGTTGTATCGGTAGCAGGAATACCCCCGCCGTAATTCCAGTAATAGGAAGTAATAAAATCTCCGGTATCAGCAACTGACGAATCAATAAAATAAGTAGTGTTGCTAAGGCAATAGTTGGGCACGGAAAAATTGGTTGCCGGCGCCAGGGCATGCGTGGTAATATTGGTTGAATCGAAATTTTTGCAATTGTGATTATCGCTGGTATAAAGATAATAAGTACCTGAGTTGGGGATATACGGAGCGGAGGCTGTATCATTTAAAGGCTGCCACAAAAACGAATCAATAACATAAGTTGTTGGATTAATTTCAAGCGTGCCATTGCGGCAGATAGTATCGTAGGCAGGCAATAGCTGGGCTGTGTAGAAATTGTCAATAATAAGCGGTATTTTCTGAGTGGTGATAGAGCAATGGCCGGTATCGGAAATAACGGTGTAGTAATAGCCGCCTAAGTAAGGATAAATAACATCGGAGTTGATATGCAGGTTGTTGGGTGTTGAAGTTAGTGTTGCCTCATAATACCAGGCATAGGTATAAGATTGCGGCTGATTAATTAACTGCATAATTTGCCCGGTATCGCCATGGCAAACAAAGTCTGTGTCGGGGTTACTCCCCTGGTAAGGCAGGGTAACATTGATGCTATCGCTGCTGATATGGTTAAATACGTCCTGCACAGTAACTGAGTATTTACCGCTTTGGGTAACGTTTAAACTATCGGAAGTTGCACCGGTGCTCCACAAATAAGAAACAAACCTGTTGCCGGTTTTAAGGGTTACCGGGCACAGACTATAGTTTTGAACAATATCGGGCCCCAGGTTAACAGGTGGGGCATATTTGTTGAATAAATAGCTATAAACCTGCTGCGATTGCTGGGGATTAAGCTGCGTATTGTAAACAATTATCTCGGCTATTTCGCCGTTCAGATATCCGTACGGAATTCCGACAGGGCAACCATAAGGATCCGCACCGGGTATATGGCCCAGGGAATAAACATCATTGGTAAAAGCCGCATATTCATCGGGGTTGTACGAAGACACGTCAAATACCCCATTGATATCTATACGCGAGAAAACGTTTACATCTTTTACTACGCCATAAGCATGATATGGGCATGCTGCATCGGGCATAGCCTGTAAGTCGGTTAACAGAACGGGTGTAATAAGATTATAAAAGTCAGAGTTGTAATTATTGATAAACGCAAAACCCGAATACGGATTTCTCTCAATCCACATGCCCGTATTTAAATCACTGCCAATGGTAAATATGCCTGCGGGTTCGGCACAGCCACCTGGTAGCACAGGCTGCGCGGCATCAGCCCTGGCCACTATAAATATGCTGAACGAAGTACCGTTATCGAGTGGGTGAATCTGGTTTCCGGTCATTACATCGCTGCTACCATTAAAATATACTGAAGGCATGTAATTTAAAAGGGGCACCTGTGGTTTAACTGTGGGCCTTGCCGGGCCATTGGCCCCTGCGTTATTGCCATTGCCGCTTTGGTCCATCCACTCGCCAACCGAATCGTTGCTTGCAACAACACCCACATCAGCCCTTAACCAAAAAGCGAGGTTTCCGAGGTCGGCTGGGTTAAATAAGGTAAAGTTGTTGGTTTGTGAAGGGGTGGTATTACCGCAGGGATTAACTGCTGCTACGTGCCAGTAATACAATTGGTTGGGCGGCAGCGTAACTGTTGTTTGGTTGCTGAAGATATTATAATAAATACTATCGCCTATGGCAAGATTCGGGTCGGTGGAAACGGTGAGGTCGTAATATTCGGCGCCTTCGGTTGTCTGCCAGCCAAAGGTAATAACGTTTGATGCCGATATAGACGAATCTTCCGGAAACTGCAAAACCGGGGTGGCAGGTACAGAAAAAGGAGACTCAACAATAATAGTGCCTGAGGTCGTTGCCTGACAACCATTTGCTTGCGTTACGGTTAAGGTTACCACATTAGTATCAATCACACTATATGTGTAATAGGGGTTTTGTGATGAAGACGTGTCGGTTAAAGGATGATTTATATCTCCCAAATTCCAGCTATAAGTACTAATGCTTTGCCCCGGTGCCGGAACACTGAGGTCAATAAAATTATACAAATAGCCGGTGCAAGCAATAGCACTCTGAAATGCCGCACCAGGTAAAGCATTTACAACAACCGGTATTACGGTATCATTAACGCAACCGGTAACTGTATTTGTTACCGTAAGCTCCACCTGGAAAGTGCCTGCAGCATGATAAAGATATGAGGGAAAACGGCTTGTATCAGTACCCCCATCTCCAAACTGCCATACGTATTTTACATGTACGCTATCCGAGTTATTATAAGGCGCGTAAGCCAGCCCCTGACAAACAGGGTTAGTAGTAAAGTTTACATGCGGGGCCACACCGGCTATAGTTACGTTTATACTCGCATTGCCACTGCAACCAATAGTATCTGTAACTGTAACTGAATACGTGGCCGGTGTGTTTATCCATATTAAACTATCGGTACTGCCGGTTGACCATACAAATTGTAACCGGTTCCAAGGTTCCACCGGTGTTACAAGGCTTAATTTATTGCCAGAACAAAGCGTAGCGGCAGAACCCAAAGACAGGCTGTTTCTAAAATTATCTACTGTTACTACTTCAGCGTTTGTTGTTACCGAACAACTGGTGTTTAAGGCATCGGTTACAACTACCTTATAGGTACCCGTAGCCCCTATTTTAATAGAGTCGGTGGTTTGATTGCCTGGATTCCATTTAAACGTATAATTGGTAAAAGAAGGCACATTGGGCACTAATTCAAGGCTATCACCTGAGCAAAGCGTTGCTGTTGGATTTAAAGTGATAACCGGGAATGTAACCGTAGTAGTATCGTATTGCGTAGCACCAAACGAATCTGTAAATTTTACCGAATAGGTACCTGAAGTACTTACCGAAATAGAGTTAGTTATTGCTCCGGTACTCCATAAATAATTTGTAAAGCCGGTTGGCACTGTTAACGGCAATGCACAAAGCCCATGCGTAATAGTTGTATCGCGTGGACCGATATGAACGGTTGGGGAATATTTAGTGCCTAAATAGGTTTCTACCTGGGCTATTTGGGCGCCGTTTAAGCAAGGATTGCCCGTAAAGACTATTAGTTCGGCAATTTCACCGTTTAAAAAGGTTGTGGTTCCATAACCATGGCCTATGTTATATATGGAATCTATAAAAGTGCCTACTAAGCTTGAATTGGTACCGCCGCCGGTGGTAGCCGAAGCGCAATTAGCATATAACCCTACACTTTGGCCCTCCATTTTTCGAACTTCCAGGATTTTATAAGGAAAGGCCGCACCGTTGACTGGTATAGCTGAAGTACTGTATACATAATCGCCGCCGGGGTTACCGTATTGATAACTAACAAAAAGATCGCCAAGGCCACCGCTATTTCTTTCCCATAAAAGACCATATGACTGACTTCCTATGGTGAATAAACCAGGGCTGCCAGTAGTTTGAGGCGTATTTCCCTTGCAAACCATAAAGATATAGGTACAGCCACCCGTTTGGTTATTAAACGCGGCAATTTGAGGCCCGGTAAAATAGTCACTCGTACCATTAAACTTTATTGAGGGCATATTATTTATAGTAGATGCGGATATAAGCGTAGGCTCACTATCTGGCACTGCGATAGCATCATAGCCATTACCGCTTTGATCATGCCACAGGGCTACTGAATCACCAACGTTTACCACGCCACTATCAGCCCGCAACCATAAAGCCAAACCGGGAATCCCGGATAGGTTCTGTCCAAAAGAACTACCCATTGCAAAAAGCAACACCAGCAATAAAACTGACCTTACAGCAAATTTCTTCAACACTCGTTTATGGTTATTATTCATCCAAGTTACTAAAAATCACCTTTATTTTAAAACTACACCTTTATTAAATCAGCCCCGGCCTTTTATCATAAAAGGCATGCATTGTAAATAACCGTAAATACCGTTACGGCCTTTTTTGAGAAATGTTCCAAAATAGAGACAGTAAAAAGCATAACAGCCGCCCCTTCCGTCCCCTAAAGGGGAAACCAAAGTCACCCCGGTTTCCCCTTTAGGGGACGGAAGGGGCGTGCGCGTTGTATAAAAAGAACACCTTTATGAATAACTATAATCTTTATTAAGACAGCAAAAGCCACTAAACCGGTTGGGAGGATTACCGGGTTTTAACCTTTTACCCACTACTGTTCGAAACGTGTGGTCCTTCATAATTCGGACGCCCGGTTTGACACAAGTCTCACCTCCCCCTACGCCCCCTCCAGAGGGGGACAGTGGCAATTTTCGCTTTGCGAAAATTGGATTAGACCTGCATTTTTAAGGTTTCGAACAGTAATGCCTTTTACCTTACTTCAATATTATAGCTTAGAAACCGGAATAAGCCTGAAAGGGAGGAATTTTTTCCAACGCCCGGCTAAGTATGATTAATATATCGTACGGTTTTGGGGGAACATGCAAAGGTGTCAGACACTTCAGCAAAGCTAATAACCCAGGCCTAAGTGTCAGACACCTAGCACCGCCTTATAAACCTTCCGATAATTTTCGACCCCTGTTGACAGGGAGTAAATTTGTTGCGAGCGGAACCGGATATAGTCTTTATCAAAGGTTGTGCTCAGCATTTTTTGTATGGCCTTTTCATATTCGGCGGTGTTGAGGGTTTTAAGGAGTACGCCTGATTTTTCGTCAATAATATCATCCACATCACCCACACCGGCATTACAGATATGGGGCATGCCCATGCCCATAATTTCGCCCTGCTTGGTGGGGCTGCTGGCTGATTTTGAGAAAACGGGTTTGATAAAGAAAATGGAGCATTGCGATAATGCCAGGTAGGTGGGCACCTGTTTGTGTGGCGCCGGTGTTATAATAAAAGAGGCTTCGGGTATGCCTTTAATTTTTGCTTTGGTAAGAATATCACTGGCCGGTTCGCCGGTTATAAAAAGGAATTTGGCATCGGGCCTGATGGTTAGCAGGCATTTAAAAAAATCCAGCATTTCGTCCAGCATGTACCAGGTACCTACGCTGCCCAGGTAATTTAAAACAAACTGGTTGCCGGTTAAATTAAACTGCTTCCTCAGTTGCTGTAATAAACCTGCATCAATGCTTTTTTCTGAAAACAAATCCAGGTCGGCACAGCAGGGTATTACTTGTATGGGGATGGGTTGGTTTTTAATGTTTTTCCAGGTATGTATAATATCCCTGCCTTTTTTAGTGAGGCTGATGGTATAATTAGCGGTTGAAAAAAACTGTTGCTCTTTCCGCTTAAAGAAATTGTATACCTGCTTAAATACCGGGTTCGATAATTTCCAGATACCCCCTTCGACCCGTTCATCGGCATAAAAGCCGCGCATGTCGAAAATGAACTTTACCCCAAACTGCTTTTGCATATCCATACCCACCATAGCCGAAATGTAGCTGCGGCAGTGGATGATTTTAAACCCCTTTTTGAGGTGAAGCGATATGGCGGTCTTCTTCATTTGCCGGAGGTCCCAGATGGTGGATAGCACCGGCGGCTTTTTTGTATAGGGCAGGGGCACCCAGTCAATATTGCTTTCCTTTAAAAGTGCGGCAATGGTATCGCGGTTTTTTTCGAAACGGCCTTCCTTTTCAAAACTGATGAGGGTAAACGAATAACCGGCTTTTGATAAGCCCTGCAGGTAAGGGATTACCTGGCTCTGTCCCAACGGGTCAGTCATGCCATCGTACGACAGGTAGAGGACCCTTGTTTTGGTATCAGTTGGCTGCATGGTCGTTCATCCATTTATGAAGCAATATCAGCACCCAGATACGGTTGTATAAAAAATCTTCACCCATTTCAAAACGGGACAATAGTTGTTTTACTTTTTGCGGGTGAACTACGGCATATTTAGTAACCATCTCCTCGCTCAGGTATTTATGAACCAGGTAATGCAGGTCTGTTTTAAGCCACTTATACAAGGGGATAGAAAAGCCCCATTTGGGCCTTTCGAAAAACTGCCGGGGCACATAATCGTATAATACTTCCTTTAATAAGTATTTACCTACGCCATCTTTCTTTTTCAGGCCTTCCGATAAATTCAATGCAAACTCAACAATCCGGTAATCCAAAAACGGCGAACGGGCCTCCAGCGAAAACTGCATAGTGGCAATATCTACCTTTACAAGCAGGTCGTCTTTCAAATAATATTTTACATCGTATAAAGCCTGCTCTTCGGCGGCCGAAAGTTTGCGGTTTAGTTTGCCGAAGGCCTCATCAAATAAAATTTCAGCGCTGTAACCGGGCTTTACTATATCATCCAGTTCTTCCTCGCTGAAAAAGTATTGCTCCTGTGAAAAAATATGGCTTTTAATGCGCTGTCTGTTTTTAAAGTTAAACACACCAGCGCCGCGTTTGTAGGTATTGCCCATTTGCGACAGGGCCATGGCGATAGGTTTACGCAAAGTTTGAACAACCGGATTGCTTAACCTGTTTGCCCAGTCGTAAGCGCCGTAACCCATAAAAAGTTCATCGCCCCCATCGCCGGTTAAAGTCATGGTAACGTATTTGCGGGCCAGCTTGGAAACTAACATAGTGGGTATGGCAGAGGAATCGGCGTAAGGCTCATCATAAGCCACCATCATTTTATCAATCAGTTCAAGCGCATCGTTTTCGGTAACTATAAACTCATGGTGTTGTGTTCCTAAATGTTCTGAAACCTTGCGGGCATATTCCGATTCGTTAAACTTAGCTTCTTTAAACCCGATTGAAAAAGTTTTTACCGGCTGGTTTGAAATACTTTGTGCAATTGCGGTTACCGCACTTGAATCAATACCACCGCTTAAAAAGGTGCCAAAAGGCACATCGCTTATCATGCGGTAACGTACAGATGTGGTAAGCAGCTCTTTTAGTTCTTTTTTGGCTGAATCGAAATTGGTAACTACCTGCGGCTTTAGTTTTTCTTCGGGTTTCCAATAGCTGGTTATAGTGGTGCTATCATTTTTAATAACTGCGTAGCTACCGGATGGTAAGCGGTTTATTTGCTGGTAAATGGTGTGTGGCCCGGGTATATAACCGGCATATAAAAAGGTACGAACGGCAGGTTTGTAAACACTTAAATTGCTTTTAACCTGCGCCGGTTGCAACAACGATTTTATTTCGGAGCCAAATGCAAAGTTACCGGCCTGGTTATAATAATAGATAGGCTTTACGCCTAACCGGTCGCGGAAAAGATAAAGGGCATGCTCCTGAATATCATAAATAGCAATGGCAAACATGCCGTTAAGTAATTGCACAAAGTCCACACCCTTTTTCTCAAATGCTTCCAGTATAATTTCGGTATCGCTGGTGGTGCGGGGTTTAATATTAAGCTGCGCCTGTATTTCCTGAAAATTATAGACTTCGCCGTTAAACACCATTACATAGCGGCCGCTTTGCGAATACATGGGCTGGTTAGCAGCAGCGCTGAGGTCGATAATACTTAACCTTCTATGGCCCAGCCCGCAGGTTTTTGCATCATTGAGATAGAACCCCGCAGCATCAGGGCCACGGTGCTGCAGGGCATTGGTCATTTGCTGCAAATCAGCCTCGCTGAAAAACCTGTTATTAGAATAAAAGCCTGCAATGCCGCACATAAGTAGATATTAGAAACAAGATTTGAGAACCGAGACTTGAAAGCATATTTGTGGCTTCATGCGCCCAACTTGTATTGCTTTTAATGCATTGGTTTTAAAAATCATAATCATCATAATAAACCTGCCTACCGCAGGCAGGTCAGCGTCCCGGTATTAATGTATTAATCTTTTGAAAACGGATGGCCGCTTGATTTTAGTTTTGCAAAGGGATGATAATCGGAGGTTAAACCAACGGGGGTTTGATGCCTGATGTCGTGCGCAATACGGATGCTGGGGAGGGCATCCTGAACACCGAACCCCTTACCTTTTAAAATTTCTTCGTAGCTGCGGGTATGCAGGTCAGTAAAGCCATCGCTGAATTCTATTTCTTCTCCTTCCAGGGTCATAGAACGATAGGTACGCATGCCTTTTTTCTTTGCAGCTTCCGGCAGTGTGTCAGCATCAATGCTTAAAAACCACCTTACCCGTGCTTTGGCAAATTCAAGGTAACCGGCTGCACGGTCGTGTGTATGCAGATGTACTATATTGGTTTTTACTTCGCCAAAAAGCCAGTGCAACATATCGAAAAAGTGGATGCCAATGTTGGTAGCAATACCGCCGGACTTGGCTGTTTCGCCTTTCCAACTGGTATAGTACCAGCTTCCGCGCGAGGTGATGTATGTAAGGTCGAAATCGTAAATTTTATCCTCTTTGCTATTGTCTATCTTCTCTTTCAGTTTAAGCACATTGGGGTGCAGGCGAAGCTGAAGGATGGTGTTTATTTTATGGCTGGTTTCTTTTTCAAGCTCTATCAGCGCCTCAGCGTTCCAGGGATTAAGTACCAGGGGTTTTTCGCAAATTACATCAGCGCCGTTACGAAGCCCAAAGCGGATATGCGAATCGTGCAGGTAGTTGGGCGAGCAGACTGATACATAATTAACGCCGTTGCCTTTGCGCTTCAGCTTATCAATATGCCTGTCAAACCTTTCAAACTCAACAAAAAAGGCGGCATCCGGAAAATAACTGTCCATAACGCCCACACTGTCAAAGGGGTCGTAAGCGGCCAGCAACTGGTTGCCGGTGTCTTTGATGGCTTTTAAGTGGCGCGGGGCAATATAGCCCGCCGCACCAATCAGGGCGAATTTGTTCATGATGCAATAATAGGAAAAAGCGGTGTGGTTCGGCTACGCTCACCATGACAATGTTTGTCAGTGGAACAATATTTACCAAATCAGCCGAGTAGGTAATTGGCTGTCATTCTTTTAAATAACAATTGGCTAAGCGCAAACGCCTATAAAGGCATATTCTCGTTTACAAATAAGAAATCAATGTCGTTAAGTTAAGCCGAAACTCAGTTCTTTTTGCGCTTCGCTACCCTGCCTACCGGTCAGGCAGGCTCCCAGCCTCCGATGCCGATCGCTATCGGCAGGAGGAGCAGCCACGCAGCAAAAAGAACAATTCTGCCCTGTGATTGTATTTCTGGGTGGCGGTTCTCCCGTTTCGGGAGCCAGAGGGTTTGGGTAGATGTATTCCTTAACTTAACGACATTGAATAAGAAATAGAGAAAATCTCCTTATTTTAGAGGTAAAGTTTTTGAAATGAAAACGTTGATTTTTACTAAAGCGAGTGAAACCCAGACCGATTTACTGGTTAAATTGGCTGAAGAGTTGCATATAAAAGTAGAGGTGATGGATGATGAAGATGTTGAGCGCAGGGCACTTTTAAAATTGGCTGAAACCTCTTTTGCAAAAGAATGGAATAGCAATGAAGATGAACATTGGGACGATTTCTTAAAAACTGCAAAGAATGTATCAGCGGGGTGAAATTATTTCGGTGCCATTTCCGTTTACGGATTTAAGCGGAACAAAACTTCGTCCCGCACTTATAATCAGCAATGAAGTTGTAAATGTTACCGGTGATGTAATTATTACAAGCAAGCAAAAGGATGAATCGATAAGTATAGCCATACAAAATTCAGATCTTTCACTGCCATTGCCAAAAAATAGTTTCATAAACTGTCATAAGGTTGTTACCGTATCAAACTCTCTTATTCAAAAGAAAATTAGCCAGGCAACACCTGAGTTTATTGACAAAGTGGCAGAAAAAATTCAAGGTTTAATCTCAGATTTTAAATTCAACGACTCCGTCAGTTTTGAAGAATAAGCAACCATTATACCCAATGCCATTCTTTCTTTACTTTTTTATTTGCAAACCCGAAAGGAGTTTTGCCAATATTCCGGCCTGATTTTTTCTTGAATATTTCAAAGCCTGCTCATTCACTTCTGAATCTTTAATTATTCCCTTTTTAAAGTGGACGTATTCACTTTTCAGGAAAGAAGCAACTTCCTCTTTAGTATTCAGCCCTATACCTCCATTGGTTTCTTTCAGTATAGATTCTAAAATGCTATGGTCGTTTTCAATTAAAAAAATCTTTCGCTTCACAGCCAGGTAATCAAACACTTTAGCGTTTAACCAATCGGCGCCTTTACGTGATAACAGCAGCAGTACATGTGAGGCGCGCATTTTTTTAAGTAAATCAGCATAAGGAATGCGTTGCCGGGCTATTACATATCCGTCCAATTCGGTTTTATAATTCAAAAGCCGGTTTTTTGCTTCTGCCTGCAGGTCAATGCCGTAAAAATTAACTTCAATTTCGCTTTTGGCGATTTTATTTTGCGTGATAAAATCAGATAAGCCATCGAGGAACATTTCGAGGTTTTGATGGGGATAGATGGTGCCGCCGTAAGTAATTACAAACTTATCAGCCGGTGGCTTTATGTCTTCTAAACCTCCAAAATAAGCCTCATCGTAACCGTTATAAATAACCTCTACTTGTTTGCCGGGGTGCCGGTTTTTGAGGGAGGCGGCATAAGTGGGTGCGGCAGTGGTAATCATTAAAGCGTTGGCTATATATTTTTTCTCGCGGCTGCGGTAAAAGCTGTTTAACAAGCGCTGTAAAAAACCTTGTGCGTAATTGCCCTGGTTTCCAGTCCAGTTATCGCGATAATCGGCTATCCAGGGAATGTTATATCTGCCTGCCAAAGTACTTCCGTATTTAAACAGAATAAAAGGCTCGCCGGTGGCAATAATTACGTCGGGTCGGTTTTTCTTTATCTCATTTTCCGCTTCGCGATAAATGGAAGACTTGCTATCGAATGAAAAAAAGAGGTGCTCAGCGAATGAATAAAAGTAGCTGAGTAATTTTCTGAGCGGCCCCAGCTTTTCAATACCAAAGCGAAGCAAAAGGCGGTCACGCAGGTTGGGGATAAAGCCGGCACGGATAACTTTTGTCCCGCTTTGGTTGGTTTCAATTACAGCGGCAGGCGGAGTTTCTTTTACATAATCAAGGGCCGAGGAGATTTGGCTGTTCCATTGGCGGGTGATAACTGTTACGCTTATTCCATTGCCGGGCAGGTAATTATACCAACTATAAGGACGTTGCCCCCCAATGGAAATAAGCGGGGGAAAGTCGTATGCCAGTATCAGTACCTTCATGTGGGCCAACTCAATTTTTACCGAAAGTATAGTAAGTTTTGTGCTGCCCAAAATAAGTTGCTACCAACAATGCGCACGCTGAATCTGTTTAGGTACAATTGAATTAAGCAGCGAAATGGTATCTTGCCTGACAAATTTTTGGCCCCGGCTTTAAAATGGACACATTTTCTCCCCGGCAAAACGGGCAGGAATTATGTGCATTTTCGAGAAGGGCCAAAGAAGCTTAATTAAAGAAAACAGATAAAAAATGCCTGGTTCTCAGAAGACATTGATTTTTTTTACTGACTCTTTTCCTTTTGGTACTTCTGAAACTTTTATTGAGAATGAGTTCCCTTTCCTGGTTAATTCATTTGAAAAGATAATTATTGTAACCACCAATCTTACGGACGCGAAGACGCGTAAAACTCCCGATAATATAGAAATAGTGAGGATACCGTATAAGCCGTCATTCAAATTTAAAGTGCTATCGCTGTTAAGCTATTTCAATCCGATTATACAGCGCGAAATTGGTTTTATAAAAGAGGAGTTTTTATTAAAGGCCAATAAAGATATTTTATCAGTATTGCTGGCCAGCTACGCAAAGGCCCTTGAAGTAAATGCTTTGCTGAATATGCTGGTATTAAAACATCAGATTGATTTAAAAGGGCTGTATCTGTATTGCTATTGGATGAATGACATTACCCCGGGCGTTGCCCTGTTCAAAAACAAAAATCCGGAGATTAACGCAATGTGCCGCGCGCACCGCTGGGATGTTTATTTTGAAACCCAAACCCCTCCATATTTGCCGCTTCGTAATTTTATCATTGAATCACTTGATGTTGTTTACTGTATTTCGCAGGACGCGTATGGTTACCTGCAAAGACTTACCAATGGCCGTGCAACTGCCCATTTGAAAATTTCGAGGCTTGGGACATTTAACCGCGATAAAATAGTTACTATGCCAAATGAGGGCATGATGCGAATTATCAGTTGCTCCAATCTCATTCCGCTGAAGCGTGTGCATTTAATTATAGAGGCACTTGCATTGATTGATAACATTAAAATTGACTGGAAACATTTTGGGAAGGGCCCGCTGGAAGCAGAACTGAAGGCTTTAGCCGCGCAAAAATTGTCGGCCAAAACTAATATTGAATATGCTTTTATGGGGCAGATAAGCAATATGGAGTTGCTTGAGTTTTACAAAAAAAATAATGTAGACCTGTTTATTAATGTAAGCGAAACCGAAGGCATACCTGTATCAATTATTGAGGCAAGTTCTTTTGGTGTAGTGGTTATTGGTACCCTGGTAGGTGGGGTTGGTGAGATACTGGAGGAGGGAGAGAATGGTTTTTTAGTGAACCAAAGCTGTACTCCACAGGAAGTGGCCAACGCCATTACCAGATTTTACGATATGCCCGATGCACAAAAAAGCCATATGAGAGCCAAAGCTATTATTATATGGCAACAAAAATACAGCGCCGAAAATAATTACACGGACTTTCTGACTTCTTTAATGAATTTAGGCTCAGCCGAAGAGGTAAATCTCAATTAACCTGTTAATGTATTCTTCTATATCATACTTTTGGGCAAAAGCAAATGCCCTGGCTGACATGGCCGAATAAATTTCCCGGTCTTTTAGCACTTTTTCTATGGAACCGGCAAAATCATCAGCGTTTTCGTTTGTAAGCATAAACCCGTTTTCTCCTTGCTGAATCAGGCCCCGGTTTCCCCGGCCATCCAGGCTAACTACCGGCAAACCGCTGGCCATTGCTTCTAAAAGAACCAGGCCAAAAGGCTCGTGCCTGCAAACATGAACATAAACATTGGCTGCGGCATAATAATCTGCCATGTTGGCTTTAGTACCGGGCAGAGATATTATTGACTGCAGGTTATTTTCATCAATCTTTGTTTTAACATGGTCGTATTCCTCTCCTTTTCCCAGCATAACTACTTTCACCTGATGGCCTCTTTGCACCAATACCCTTGTAATATCTACTAAAAACTGCTGATTTTTTGTTGTAGTGAAGCGCCCCACGTTAATGATACGTATTGTTTTGAGGTCCCTACCGGTTCTGTAACCGGGAAAGTTTTTGACAACAATGGCATTGTCGAGAGAAATGATATTTTTTCTGAGCGCCGAAGGCAAAACGGATTCAAAATAATTTTTTGTATCGGCCGAAATGGATATGAATTTATTATTACATTTCNNGTTTTACCAGGTGGCGCTTTTCAAAAAAGTTGGTGAACAGAATTTTTTTAAAAAGTGTTTTAATCGAAAAATTCTGCAGTTGCGACATGTTATCATGGCAATGCGAAAAGTATTTAATGCCCGGGAAAATAATCTCATGGGCTACCAGTTCAGAAAGGAATAAATGCGAGTGGATTACGTGAGGTTTAAAGCTTTCTACCAAACCGGTAAAATCCTGTACATCAATTTTATTCGGTTTAAGTACCGAGAGGCCTACGGAAGCGTTGCAATCAAAAAAATCGGGGTCCGTGGATAAGGGGCCTTCAATACCCGGTATTTCGTACCCGGTTTTGCGCGCGGCTTTTTTAAGGGTTACCAATTTAACTTTAACTCCCGGCCGCGTTTTCAGCGTTTTGTAAATATTTAAAACCAGTGCCTCGGCGCCACCGCTGATAGTCATGCTATTAGTAATCAGTAAAACCCGTAACTCCTGCCGGGCTACATTACCACCCTGCTTATTATATACCCCGGGGCTTAATGCCATTTCCTTTTCGCCATTACCGGGCGATAAAGCAATAACCGGCGCTGATTTTGGAGCGGTTTTGTAAATAGAAATTAGCCTGGTTGTGTAATCTACAATGTCGTAGTTTTTTGCAAATGCCCCGGCATTGACCGACAAGGAATGGTAAGTATCTTTGTCCTTTAAAACCTTTTCAATAGCATCGGCAAAGTATTCTGGATTTTGGTCCTGAATCATATACCCTGTTTCGCCTTCTTTTATTAATCCGCGGTTTCCTTTGGCATCCAGCGAGACAACCGGCAAACCGCTGGCCATGGCTTCTAAGAAAACCAAACCGAAGGCTTCGTGCGTACAGGTATGTACATAAATGTTGGCACCGGCATAATAGTCGGCTACATTAGACTTTGTACCGGGCATTGAAATAACATCTTCAAGCTTAGCCGCTTCTACTTTGGCTTTTACCGTTTCAAATTCGGGGCCGCTGCCCAACATCGTAACTTTTACCCGGTGGCCCCGCTGAACCAGGATATTGGTAATATCAA
This sequence comes from Bacteroidota bacterium, assembly GCA_003165895.1. Classification (GTDB taxonomy): domain Bacteria; phylum Bacteroidota; class Bacteroidia; order Chitinophagales; family LD1; genus Bog-950. The sequence continues at coordinate 16,752 of PMXD01000084.1, forward strand.
CCAAAAGCTGCTGGTTTTTGATTGGAATAAAACTACCCACGTTTAGTATCCTGATAACCCCCAGGTCCTTTTCGTTTTTGCTGCGGTTATTATAAAAGCGCTTAGTTACAATGGCGTTGGGAAGGAACCTGACGTTTTTTTTTAGCCTGGATGGAAGAACAGTTTCGAAATATTGCCGGGTATCTTCAGAGACGGCGATGAAGTTATTATTACACCGCAGGTATCG
>PMXD01000357.1 GCA_003165895.1 Bacteroidota bacterium
ACCTGACGTTTTTTTTTAGCCTGGATGGAAGAACAGTTTCGAAATATTGCCGGGTATCTTCAGAGACGGCGATGAAGTTATTATTACACCGCAGGTATCGTTTTATCAAATGCCTTCTTTCATAAAAATTGGTAAAGAAGTTTTTCCGGGTAAAAGTTCTGAGCGAAAACCTGCGCAACTGCGACATGTTATCATGGCAGTGGGTGATATAGGTAATGCCCGGGAACACAATTTCGTGCGCCACTAATTCGCTTAGAAATAAATGTGAATGGATAACATGCGGCCTGAAGCTTGTTACGATATCTGTGAATTTGCTAACATCAACTCTATCGCGTTTAAGCACCGAGAAGTTGATATTACAGTCGCAATCAGAAAAATCAGGGTCTTTTAATAAAGCCTGTTCCAGTTCCGGAATTTCAAAACCAGTTGGTGAGTTTTCGCTTTTTAGGGTTACCAGTTTAACTTTAATGCCGGGCCGGGTTTTTAAGGCATGAAAAATATTTAATACCNNACTCAGACCCGCCGCTGATAGATAAAGTATTGGTAATAAGCAAAACCCGTAACTCTTCTATATCATCAACGCGCACGTAAACTGAATTTAAATCAAATTTAAACCCCTTTACTTAGATTACAACTTTTGAAGGAAGAGTGATTAACGCGGTGCACTAATAGCCGTAAATAACTGGTTAAGACAACTATCGATACTATAAATACCGTACCGTTTTTTTATATCGGGGTTATCCGGGGCCTCATTAAAAAGAAAGTGATCGGCAGCAAGCTGAATTGTAAAACCCGATTGCCTGGCCGATTGCACTAACTGAGGAGTATAGGAGCCATCAGGATAAGCCAGTTCCTGAATATCGTACTGTGTCAATGCCTCTAAATATTTTTTTGATAACGTTAGTTCGCTGGTGGCCATTTGATTGGATAAAGTGCCGAGATTATTGTGATAATACCCATGAGAACCGATTTTTATAAGGGGAGAGCGGGCGGTTTCAGTTATCTGGCTATCGCTCATCAGCTGCCAGTATTCTTTGACAGCCGGGTTATCCTGAAATCTGACATGCTTAGCGAAGGCCTCCTTTACCTTTTGCTTAAAACCGTAATCTGGTTTTTGATGTTTGATAATATGGTAAAGCGATTTCTCCGAGGAAACGGAGTAATAAGTATTTCCGGTTTTGCGGAACAGTTCGCCTTCAATTTCTATATCGGCGTTAGCAAGCGTGGACGCAATGTTTACATAATCGGCCCAAAGAATATTGTCGTTGATTTGGTTTAAGCCGGTAATGAAAAATGTGGCCGGACAGTTAAACTCCTCCAATATGGGTTTAGCATTTGTAAAGTTATTGAGGTAACCATCATCGAAAGTAATTGCGAAATTTGCTTTACCGGTAACAAATTTCTCTTCAAAAAAATCCTGCAGGCTTATTACGGCGCAATACTTTTTAAGAAAGGCTATCTGTTTACGAAAACAGGGAATGCTGGCGTGCCTGCTGTTAAACCTGGTGCTGCCTGTAGTGGTAACGCCATGGTACATCAAAATATAATTTCCGGATATTTTTTTAGCGCTTATGCCGCCCAAAAATGACCCTGCAATTTGCTCGTTGGCAACACGTTTTACTTTTGAAAAAATCCTGGCAGCAACCGGCAATTTGATATAGTTATATTAAACAGATAAAAGAAAAATATTTTAACCGCAAAAAGTAGTTTTAGGCCGTTTTTCAGGATTTTCGGCCCAGCAAAGCCGTTTTTATCCGCCATAATTCATCCTTAGCTTTCATTTTTTCAGTACGCGGTACAGAAAAAATAAACCTGCTGTAATAAGCCAGAAATTTAAAAATGCTCCTTTTTTGTAAATAAATGAGCGCCAATTCGCGGTTCTCCCACCACAGATTTTTTAAAGAATCATTATACCTGAAGTTAAGGTATTTGTTCATTGCAACTGCTGTGGCAATACCGCTAAACAGGATTTTCTCTTCGCTTTGGGCGTTAAACGCTGCTCCGGGATGGCGCCTGTAAGCCAGGGTTATAGCATCGATATAACCGGCTTTACCATTTATAAGCTGCAAAACATGCAATATCCAATCCCAGTTAATGGCATCATATATCCAGAGGGGAAATATTTCGGGGTGTGCCGTTTTTCTAAACATTTTGGTGTTGTTTGGAATAATGGGATGATACCAGATATAAAAATCAAGGTCAAGTTTTTCAGGTGGTTTTTGGGCTGATGTAAAGAAAAAGTCCTTCCTGAGCGGCTCATCTTCGTAAAATATGTACCCGTTGGTGTAACAGATAACACAATCTGTATTCAAATCCAGGTAATCTGCCTGCGCCTGTAATTTATGTTCATCTGGCCAAAAATCATCGCCCTCTAAAATAGCAATATAGTCTCCCCGGCATTGCTTTATAGTATCCAGGGCGTTTTTGACCATTCCCAGGTTCTGTTTTCGGTAAATTGGCTTTATCAGTTCCGGGTATTTTGAAGCATAAAATGCCACAATTTCAGGCGTTTTATCGGTTGAGCAATCATCAGAAACCACTATTTCCAGGTCAAAATTTACAAGCTGTTTCACTATTGAATCCAGGCAAGCAACCAGGTATTTCTCATGATTAAATGTAATCAGGCTTACACTTACTTTTGGTCGGCTCATTAAGCAAATGTAAATAAATCCGGTTTGCAGGGCCCGCACCCTGGGTTAATGAAGTGAAGCTAATGTTTTAACAAAACCATTTAAGGGCAAGATAAAATTGAATTTTAAGAGATTATTTAGCGCACTACTTTTATATTTGCAAACTGTTGAAAAACAAAGAACATTGAAACCGGGCCAAAGCCCCATTTTTTTCAGTTAAACGGAACTAATAACTATATGATTAAAAGACTTACCCCACTTATTTTGCTGACAGCACTTTTTTCGGCACAGGTATTTTCGCAATGTACTGTTAATACCCTGACCGGTAACCAGGTAATAAGCACCAATACCACCTGGCCTGCGGGCACTTATAACATCAGCGGCGATTTTACAGTTAATGCGGGTGTAACCCTTACCGTTAGTTACAGCGGTAATTGCCCCCTAACCATTAACGCCAATAACATTAATATTTTAGGAACCATTAATGCTAACGGCGCGGGAGCGGCCGGTGGTGCAGGTGGTGGAGGTGGAAGCAGTTCGGGCGGCGCCGGTGGTGGCAATGAAGCTGGTGGCGGAACCGGCGGCTCAGCCGGTTCTGGTACCGGTGGCGGTACAGCGGGTAGTAATGGCTCGGCGGCAAGCGCCGGTTGCGGTATTAATTGCGGAAACTTTATTTGTGTAGGTGGAAATGATGCCGACCGTGCAGGTGGCGGCGGTGGTGCAGGCGGTGCAGGCGGCTCGTTCGGAGCAGCCGGCGGAGCTGGTGGAGCCGGGGCACAGGGAAGATTTGAGTCGGAACCCTCTAATTCGGATTGTGGGTCAACACCTGTAGTAGGAGGGGGAGGAGCCGGAAATAACGCACCTGCCGCTTACGGTAACGGAGCTGTTGCAGGAGACCTGGTTACCGGTTCAGGCGGCGGCGGCGGTGGCGGCGGCGGCGGTGGTTTTGCCGGCGGTACGGTTGGTGGAACTGGCGGTGAAGGTGGCGGAACAGTTAATTTGGATGCTTCTGGTAACCTGGTAGTAAGTGGAACCATTACTGCTAACGGTGCAACTGGCGGAGCAGGCGGAAACGGTGGAATTCGTTCAGGTAATGCGGCCAACTGGAATTGCGAAAGCTGCAGTAATGCAGACGGCGGCGGCGCCAATGACTGTCGCAATGCAAGCAGTTGTGGTGCGTGTACCTATTATACCTGGAGCTGGCCCGGTGGTGCTGGTGGCGGTGCTGGTGGCGGGTCAGGTGGTGGTATAAAACTACAGGCCACAGGATATATGAATGTTACCGGTGCGTTACAGGCCAATGGCGGAAATGGCGGAAATTCCGGTCATCCTACGGCGGCTGATGCAAGCTGCAATAACTATGCTGCAGGTGGGGCTGCAGGTAGCGGTGGCGTAATAAAATATGTATACGACCCATGTGCACCTAACGTTTTCACTCCTTCGCAAATAGTAGCGGCTGCCGGAACACCCGGTCTTGGAACAGATGGAAACGCCAGTACTGATACCGGTAATGCAGGAACAGTTCTTACTCAAACGCGTGATATTTATACTCCGGGCTTTACTCCTTTTACAACTTTAACGGCATATCCTAACCAGGTGCTTTGCGGTATCGGCCTTACACCGGCTAACGGGCTTAATACATTTGCTATAAGCGGTGGTGGCGGCACTTACCAATATCAATGGTATTATTCAACTACCAATGCGGCAGGTGATAGCGGCGCTGAAATTACCCCGGCCGCGGGGTGGACAGCTGTTGCAAGCGGAGGAACCGCTTCTTCATTACCGGCTGCGACTATAGGGGCTTTAAACCAAACAACTTATTACCAGTTGCAGGTTTTATCGGGCCCTTGTGCTACGTGGTCGAATGTGGTTACTATTTTAGTTGACTCTTTACCTGCCGTTACTAATGTTACTGTAAGTAATGTTTTGTGCAACGGCGGAAACACCGGCGCAATAGCTGTTACAGCAACCGGTGGCGATCGGGGTTATACTTTCTCTTCTGATAGCGGGCTTCTGTATTTCAATAGTATAACGGGCCTTTACCAGGGCACTTATAATGTGTTTGTAAAGGATACCAACAACTGCGCCACACCTTATGCTTCTAATCCGGTAACCGTTAATCAGCCACCGGCACTTACGTTTGCAGATGTGGTAACCAAAGCCAATTGTTCAGGTTTATCTAACGGGGAAATTGCCGTTAGCCCATCGGGTGGAGTTTCGCCATATCAGTATGCTATCAATTCGGGCGTTAACCAGGCAGACAGCGCGTTTACCGGGTTGGCAGCCGGCGGTTACCTGATATTGGTTACTGATTTCAACGGATGCACTGACACTTCAACAATTGCTGTAGCCAATGCTTATGTATTTACGCTGGCTATTGATACACAAACAAATGCCAGTTGCTTTGGCGATAGTAATGCAACAGCTACTTTAGCCGTTTCCGGTGGTATTTATCCATTTTCATATACGTTAAACGGAGCGGGCGATACTTCGGGTTACTTTACAGGTTTGCCGCAAGGATATTATGTAGCCACAGCGGCAGACTCGGCGGGCTGTGCCAGCCAGGTAAACGTTGCAATAGGCCAGGCCGGGCAGATGTTAGTGCAGATTGATGCACAGGTAAATATACCATGTAATAATTCGGCTAAGGGCCAGGTATTTGTATCGCCTGTGGGTGGAACTCCATCTTACGCATACTTATGGAGTACCGGTGATAGCACGCAAAGCGATACTGCTTTAACTATCGGCGCTTATACGGTTACCATAACCGATATAAACCATTGTACGGCCAGCGCTACCGTAAGCGTTACTTACGATGCTGCGCCAACAACAACTGTCAGCTCAACTGATGTGACCGGATGTTACGGTAATACCAACGGAAGCGCATCAGTTTCAGCCACCGGTGGCACTCCAGCACTTATATATCAATGGAGCAACGGAGCTACTGATACGGCAATTGCCAATGTTGGTGGCGGCACTTATATTGTTACTGTTTCTGACCTGAATTACTGCAGCAGCATTGACTCTTTCTTTATTACCCAGCCTGCGGCTATAGTGGCAAACCTTGATACTGTAGCGCCTACCTGTTCAGGATTAAGCAATGGTATGGCTGGTGTAAGCCCTACAGGTGGTACACCGGGACTTACAGTTGCATGGTCAACTACTTCGGGCGCCGATACTATTGTAAATCTTGCGGCAGGTAATTACTCTGTAACTATAACCGATGCCAACAGTTGTTCTGTATCGCTAAGCTTTGCGCTAAGCCAACCGGCGGTACTTAATACAACTTTATCGAGTGTAAATGACTCGTGCTACGAAAGCCCGAACGGAAGTGCTGAATTTACCGGCACTGGCGGTACTTTACCTTATTCTTATGCCTGGAGCAACAGTGCCACAACCGGTATTGTAAACAACCTTTCCGTCGGAACTTATACCGTTACCTTAACCGATGCCAACCTGTGCTCTTCAACCGGTTCGGCTACTATTACACAACCGGCCCAGTTATTTGCCACTACAACGGCTACCAATGCAACGGGTGGACAGGATAACGGAAGCGCGGGTATTAATAACATAACCGGAGGGGTTTCGCCTTATAGTGTGCGCTGGTCTAACGGACAGGTAGCTAATACGATTTCTAACCTGGCGGGGGGTACTTATATTGCCATTGTTACCGATGCCAATGGTTGCCAGGTTTCCGATACTGTGGTTGTAAACCAGCTGGTGGGTATTGATATGGTTGAAGGCGATATTTTGTTCAGTATTTATCCTAACCCTGCCAAAACAGCCTTTACTGTTGAGATGGGTTCGTTAAATAAGGAAACCACAATAAGCATGAAAGATGTTTTGGGACAAACCATTTTCAGCAAACCGGTGGTTACGCTTAAAACAGTTATTGACCTTACCAACTTTGCCGAAGGCGTATACCTGGTTGAGTTAAGCCAGGGCACCAGCAAAACCATCAGGCAGGTAGTAGTAGCTAAATAAGAGGAAATTATTTTTAATATAAAAGGCCCAAAGGATTAAGTTCTTTGGGCCTTTTGTTTTTAGTGTGTTCTTTAACTATTTAGTAACAGAAGCTACTTATCTTGGTTCAAAATCCGGGTATGAGTTTTTCACGAAGAAAGTTTTTACAAAGCGGGTCGTTGGCGGCGCTGGGGGCAGCTGTATCATTTAATGCTTCGGCTGAGCCAAAGATAGTTGTGCCTGGCCGCAAAAGGGTGTTGCGCATTGCGCACCTTACAGATATACACGTGCAGCCACAATCGCCGGCGCCGCATGGGTTTGCAGCGGCGCTGCATGCTGCACAAAACCTGGCTGATAAGCCGGATATTATTTTCAGCACCGGTGATTGTATTATGGATGCCAGCAGCAGGCACAGGGATGTGGTAACCAAAGAATGGGAGGTATGGAACAGCACCCTTAAAAACGAAAGCTCGCTGGAAATAGTCAATTGCATTGGCAACCATGATGTATGGGGCTGGACCATGCCCCACGCCACTATAGCCGCTGATAAGCATTATGGAAAACTTTGGGCCCTTGAAGAACTGAAACTGAAAAACCGGTATTACTCTTTTGATAAAAGCGGCTGGCATTTTATAGTATTGGATAGCATTCATGTGGTTAAGCCTTTTGGATACACTGCCCTTTTAGATCCCGAACAGTTTGAATGGCTAAAAGAAGATTTAAGCAAAGTACCTGCCACAACTTATGTATGTGTGCTAAGCCATATACCTATTTTGGGTGTAAGTGTATTTTTTGATGGCGGCAAAGTGAAGGGGCACACATGGGAAATATCGGGTTCCGATATGCATAGAGATGCACATGAAATAAAGAACCTGTTTTACCAGCACAAAAACGTAAAGCTTTGTTTAAGCGGGCATATACACCTGATTGACCAGTTGGAATACCTGGGTGTAAAATATTTATGCAACGGTGCCGTATGCGGCGCCTGGTGGGGAGGCGATAACCAGGAGTTTCCGCCGGCATTTGCCACCATTAATTTATATGATGACGGCACGAGTGACCATGAGATGCACTTTTATGAATGGAAGGGGTAGGACAGGGTTCTTTTCATAACATAATACGATTTCGTATTATTTTTCTGCAAGAAATGCCATATTTGTAGTTGTCATGCAAAAGCTAATTATCAAAAATTTTGGACCGATTAAGGACGTTGAATTAGATGTAAACGACTTTATGGTATTTATTGGGCCACAGGCTAGTGGGAAGAGTACGATTAGTAAGACACTTTATTTTTTTAGGCTAATTAGAACTGAATTTGCAGCTTTCTTTGATGAGAAATTTGTCCAAAAGGAGATATCCCAATATGATATTTTGGATGGCGAAGAACTTAAAGCCCGGATAAGTACTTTGTTTTTCAGAATTTTTGAGTTGTCAAATTATTATTCCAATAGCTCATATTTATCTTTTGAATATCAGGATGGTGTTTCAATTGTCTTGACTGTAGGTAAGGGAGCAAATGCCCAGCCAATAGAGGCGTCCTTTAGTGATGGTTTTTCCTCCAGGTATATCGAACTTGTAACAAGAGCCACTAATATTTTAAAGCAGGGAAAAACAAGTATTAACGAAGTTGCAGCAAAAGACATCCAGGCGCTACAAATTAGAGAAGCACGGAATTTAATAATAATAAGCGCCTATGAACTTTTTCAAGATAACAGGCTCCTCAGCTTCATTCCTGCGGGAAGAAGCTATTATGCTATTGCTCCTGGAAGAATAAATATTTCAAATAATAATGGTATTGATTTCCTGGTCAAGCAGTTTGCTGACGAGATTGATTATTTAAGAAAACAGCTGTTTTCAAGCTATAGTACAGACGAGTTCTTGTTCTTGGGTAATACGGTTAATATTTCGCCAATAATTAAAGCGGCGCAAAGTTTATTATCACAAATTCTTAAAGGTTCCTATTCTTCAAAGGATGGGTTAGATAGTATTGTAACTAAAGATGGTGTTAACATTCTCCTGCAATACGCATCTTCCGGGCAGCAAGAATCTGTATGGATATTATTAGTTATTATTGAAAGAGTGTATTATGCAATGCAGTCGCAATTATTTATTGAAGAGCCGGAAGCACATCTCTTTCCGGAATCTCAAAAATTGATAGTGGATTTAATTGCTTTATTTGCTAACCATACGGACAATAAGGTTGTTATAACTACCCATAGTCCTTATATTTTAGCAGCCATAAATAATTTGTTATATGCACAAATTATTGGTCAAAAAAATAAAGAGGCAGTAGGCCAAATAATAGACCCTCTTCTATGGCTTAATTACAAGAGACTAGGAGTTTATTTTGTTGAGAATGGAACCATAAGAAATATCTTAGATAGTGAGTTGAAGGCAATAAGAAACGAAGAAATAGATATTCCTGCCTCAAGCATTATCAATGCGGAGTTTGATAAAATCTCTGAAATAGAATTTCAAAAATGAGCTGCAATCCTTTTGATCCAAATTTGTCTGAATGGAATAACTCTTATAACCGAAGCATAATTGTGGTGGTTGACAGGGGGCATGCTTTTCCGAAATATGTCGGGGCAAATAATACTCCTAAAAATTTCAATTTATTCAGGATAGATGGCTATTTGATTGTTGCTGGCAATAAATGTGATTACTTATTGATTGGATGCACTGATAAAACTGCCAGGTTTATCGAATTAAAGGGCAGTGACTTGGAACATGCGGCTTTACAAATAATAAACTCAATCAATCAGCTTTCTGTGCAAATAGCTGATTATACTTTACACGCCCGAATAGTAATGAATAAAACTCCGACAACTAAACTTTTGGGTACAAACTATAAAAAGCTGCATGCTTTTTTAAAAGGAAGAATTGTGGTTCGTACCAAACAGATGGACGAAAATATTTGATCCGTCAATGCGCTTAGCCCGGTTAAACACAAAAAAAGGGACGCCCAACCCTGGGTGCCCCTGTGGGGGGAAACATTCCTCCATTCCTAACTAAATTAAGCAATAACGTGGGCCGGCCCGTGCTTTAATGAAGCCGGTAAAGTATTTATATCAACGCCATGTGTTTTTCGAATGACATTAAATTGATGCCCTGGGTTTAGCAAAAGAGTAATACAATGCGCTCATCGCTCTGCAATGTAATATTGGTAGCTGATAAAGTAAAATGATAATTTCTATATTTACATAGATTTTATCTATGGATTCCTCACCCTGCCCTCTCCGAAGGAGAGGGTTGCAAGTCCTTCTCCTTTGGAGGGGGCCAGGATGTGGACTGTATTATTAATAGCTGTAAAATGACACTACAACAATTAGAGTATGTATTGGCGGTTGATAATTACCGGCAGTTTGCTTTGGCGGCGGAAAAGAGTTTTGTTACCCAGCCCACTTTAAGCATGATGCTGAAGAAACTGGAAGATGAACTGGGCATAAAAATATTTGACCGCGGCAAAAAACCCGTAGTGCCCACCCGCGAGGGCGAGGAGGTAATAAGGCGGGCGCGCAAAGTACTGGCTGAGGCACATCACCTGCAGGAGTTTGCAAAAGAGCTAAAAGGCGAACTGGCCGGCGAACTGCATTTAGGTATTATACCCACGCTGGCCCCGTACCTGCTGCCGTTGTTTTTAAAGTCCTTTACCCGGAAACACCCCCGGTTAAAAATATTTATCAGGGAAATGATAACCAATGAGATTATTGCGAAACTGAAAGCCGGGGAGCTGGACATGGGTTTGTTGGCTACCCCCTTACATGAACAGAAGATAAGCGAGTATCCCCTTTTTAATGAAGAACTTTTTGTATACGCCTCGCGTAGTGAAAAGCTGCCGAAAAAAAGATATCTGCTACCCCGCGAAATTGACCTGCACCACCTGTGGTTGCTGGAGGAAGGGCATTGCCTGCGTAACCAGGTTTACAATTTATGCGAATTAAAAAAACAGCAAACCGAAACCGAGAACCTGCATTATGAGGCCGGAAGTATTGAAACGCTGATAAACCTGATTGACCGGCATGAGGGTATAACTATTATTCCCTACCTGGCTACCCGGCATCTTAAACCCAGTCAGAAAAGCAATGTGCGCGAATTTGCCAATCCAAAGCCCGTGCGCGAAATAAGCCTGGTTACTTCGTATAATTTTCCCCGGAAAAAGTTGTTGGAGGAGCTTAAAGAGGAGATTGCAAGGAATATTCATATTGAAACTGACCGGAAACAAATCAGCATTTTAGAGATTGTGCACTAATACCTATAATATATGGTGCTTTAAAACAGAGGAGTATAAAATGCTATATTATTTAAACGTGTGTTTTGGTACTGGCTATCTTATTAATTAACCCAACGTCATAAATGTATGTTGTCACAATTAGATTGAAAATTTGCATAACTACCTGACATCTTATTTGTTGTATATGGCATCGGGCAGAGCGTTGGGTTTCGTTATCTTATTTTGAAAGGCTTATCGCTATGAAAAGGTGAATTTTCTCTCGTTAACTTCGTTGCGTTGTTATTTGAGAGTGATTGCCAGAGTCAAAAATGTTCAATCCGGCTATTTCATCCCGCTTCGTGTCAAAGCTATGAAAAAGCTTTAGTCCTCTCCTTGAGTCAGAGCAGGACGTAACTTAAATAACAGCCGCTTGCTGATAACCTCATTGGTTTTAAGTCAAGTCAGAAGGGTGAAGTATCCTAACTACTTCACCCTTATTTTTTTGCCTAACAGGCATGTCTATTCCCAATATCATTGACTTAACAAAAAGTATGGTCCCCTTTTCTGCGCCAAAGTGCGACCCTGGATGGGCAACGCTGTTATGTTAAGCTAATTCTTATGCGACTCCTCTGGAGTCGTATGGTTCTTTCCCTCTTGTTGCTATAAATATATGACCTCTCCGAGGTCAGGATTTCCTTAACTTAATGGCATTGCCCATCCGGGGCCGCATGTTGTCATCTTGCATAATGGCGCGACTAAGTCAACGACATTGTGCCTATCCCATTTAAATAAATTTTTTGTCGGTAAAATGATGAAGTAGCTGCCGCGGAATGTCAGCAAAGTCTATAAATCTATAGGCAAACCAAAATAGCTTACATATTCCTCGATAGCCTTTACCTGTACCGATTGTGGGTTGGTTTGAACGGCCTTTTCGTAGGTGGCTTTCAGTTTAAGCAAATACTGCTTGTTTTTATTAAGCAGCCATTGCGACAGGTAATAACAGGCGTGAATTTCGAGTGTATTATCCTCGTATACCGGCTTTCCTTTGGTTATTCTGATAAACCTTTTAAATGTAGAGGCACATTTATCGTAAGCCCGCATAGAGAAATAAGCAATCATTAAAAACAGGAAAATGCTATCGGCAGTACCTGCCAGATTAATTTGTTGATATGAAATGAGCATGGACTCCAGTTCTTCGGCCCCCTTTTTAACTCCGTTTCCACCTGATAAAATGAGCAGGCCGCTATAAACCAGTTCCAGGTTAATCAGGTCGTTTTTATAATATTTTTCGAGGCCCTTATTGCTCAGCATTTCTTTGCATTTGGCGGCCAGGCCGTTTATTTCCTTCAATTCTTCCGCCGGTATTATGTTATAGTAATCTGAGCGGTGCACCAGGTGGTGGTACATGTTCAGATATACAGAGGTTTTAAGCGCCATAGCAAACATTTCAGGAATGTTGAGATAGCTGTTCCAGAACTTTACCGAGCTGTAGTGTTTACGCAACTCTTCAAATTCTTTGCGGCTCTCTTTACTGTTCAGGTCAACATCCAGAAAATTAAGCTTGTTGAGTTTGTAGAAGTTGAAATTGCTTTTGAGGTCGAAGGCAAAAGGGAAAACAACATGCGGGTTATTGTCAATATCTTTATCCAGATCTTCCAGCAATTTAGAGGTTGACTCATCTTTAAACTGTTCCGAATCGTGGTAGTAAATGGTGTATATATATGCATACTTGCCAAGCAACCGGACGGTTGAAGAAGGGTGGCCGTGGTAACTTTTAAAAAGTTGTTTGTACTCCTCCAGCTTTTCAGGCGCCACTGCCAGGTTGAGGGCAATATTCAAATGCAGCCTGAGGGCGCTCAGAATATCGTTGCATATTTTTTCGTACTCATAAGCCTCATCTAAAGCATGGGTAAACTTTACGCCCACTGCATTATCCTTCATTAAAAAAGCCTGCTGAATAAAAAATTTAAGCACAAAAATACGGGTGGAGTGGTCTTCAGTTTTTTCGGCAATGTCAAGTAGTACCTTGCCTAAAAAGTTGGCCGGTTCAATATCGCCGGTGTTAATCAGGCGCTGTAAAAGCGAATAGTTGGGCGATAAATAAGAGGGATAATTAATAGCCAGGTTAGAGGACAGCTTAAAGGAGTAGGAGGCCAGCTGGTTAAAATTGAGGCGGTCATTTTTTTCGTAGCCGCCGTATATTTTTTTACAAAGCCCCTCGTGGTTATCAAAGCCCGGTAGCTTTTTACGGATATGCTGCGAAAGTTTAAGGGGCAGGTGTGCTTTTATATCCGTTAAATACGTAGTGTACTCCTGATAATGAAAATCATCGAGGAGATAAATAAATTTCTGGATGGTCAGAAGGTCTGACGTTTGCACCATAATTAAATATAATATATGTGACCTTAAAAGCCAACTGCTTTAATGGACGGCTCAATTTAGCCAAACCTATAACAATTTCAAATCTAATGTACAACGTATAATTTGAGCTGCTTACCCGAAAATTAGTGCTGTTCACCGCTTTTGGGTATAAATACCCCATCTTATTCTGATTGTTGTATACTGTTAATACCGGGGCATTATCCTTGTTATCTTCGGATTGCAGAAGATACAGATAGCCGCCCGGGCTTATATCATTAAAATATCTGCAAACGAAATCTATGGAAACGGCAATTATGCGCAGGCTTGCAAAAGCTATTGAAACCAGGCTGGTGGTGGCTTTTAGCGACAACCAGGGTGAAAACCATATTGTAGAACCTTTTACATTGGGCGTGCATAAAGATACCGGCAGACATGTACTACGTTGCTACGGAAACCTGCCGGTTACCAATACCGAAAGCCAGGATTGCTGGAAGTTGTTTGAGTTAGGGCAAATTGACAAGCTGCAGGTAATGCCCATTATTGCTAACACCGAAAGGAACGGCTATGAGGCGCTGGATAAAGAAATGTCGGAAATAATATCTTTTACGGTAAGTAACCGCCGGTTTAAATAAGTACCTGCCTGCGGAATTCGACCGTAGCCCCGGCTTGCTATGCACGGTGCATACCAACTGCCAGCAATGCAAAATATAAAAAGCAAGGGACGCTGATTTGTTATGATGGTTATGATTGAATACATTTTTTGCTGAAAGGTGGATTAGTATTCGGCTTTGGTATCCCCTTTAGGGGACGGAAGGGGTGAGACCGGTGCAAACAAGGGAAAATTTTATCTATACGACAATTGGGAATGCTCCCTGCTACCATACCCCCACACAATGTGATAAGGACTTTTGTATTTTTGCGCCCCGCGTTATAAACGGCGTAATTTTTAAGATGCACTATTCCGAGCTGGAAATACTTTACGAGGACAACCACATTATAGCTATTAATAAGCCGGTAGGTTTAATGGTGCAAAGCGATAAGGCCGGTAACATTGGCCTTGACGATATAATAAAGGAATACCTGCGCGTTAAGTACAACAAAAAAGGAGAAGCATTTTTGGGGGTTGCCCACCGTATTGACCGCCCGGTAAGCGGCGTAGTGATATTTGCCAAAAGAAGCAAGCCTCTGAAAAGGCTGAATGAAATGTTCAGGGAAAAGGAGATAAAAAAGACCTATTGGGCTGTAGTGGCCAACAGGCCCGATAAGCTGGAAGGCCACCTGTTGCACTGGTTAAAAAAGAACGAACAGAAAAACATTTCGCACGCCTATGAGCAGGAGGTAAAAGGAAGTTTACAGTGCGAGCTGGATTATAAATGGATAAAAAGCCTTGATAATTACCATTTGCTTGAAATAGACCCGCACACCGGCCGGCACCACCAGATAAGGGTGCAGCTCTCAAAAATGGGTTGGCCTATTAAGGGCGATGTAAAATACGGCGCACGGCGCGGAAATACAGATGGCAGCATACACCTGCACGCACGTAAAATTCAGTTTAAACACCCTGCAACCGACCAATTAATAGAAATAGTTGCCCCACCGCCCCAGGGTGACAGTATATGGAAAGCGGTGTCTTAAAGCGTTGAAACTTATATTATTGTAAAAGCGCAATGAGTGTAAAAAACGAGGTTTGCCAATTGGTATTGCCGGTATTTTTAAGCCTGTAGTAGTAAGGCTATGACATAAGTCACCATTATTTTGGCCGGGGCTTATCTTATTTTGCAGAGATTAAAGGGAGTTTTACATATTGCTAACTATTGTAAAATCGAGTATATTCGTTGACTAATGAATTGAAGCCCATGAAAAAAGCAACTACCTCACAACTTTCCGTTATCATTTTATTAACGGTTGCAATGCTGATTATCAACGGTTGTAAAAAGGAACCTGCGGTAAAAACTATCGCCCCGGTAACCCTATCTGCCATATCGAATGATTCGGCTGTTTATATGAAGGGTTACTTTGACGGCCAGCCTGTAAGTTTTGAAGGAAATGCCAATGCTTACCACGCTTTTGTAGACCCGGATAGTGCGCAGAGCCAGGGCGGCCAGGGGTTTGATAATGATGCTTATTATCAAAGCGGCTCGCAATGGATGAAAATAACAAACCAGGGAACGCTTACCAGCAATGCATCGGTAGAAATACGCAGCTTGGCTGTGCGCGTTTTTGTTTCTCCTATAGCATCCTTATCGTCTGATTATTACAACCTGCTTAACCCTACGGCTTATCCACTTACTGATAACCACAACGCTGGCAATGGCGCTTACATTACTTTACACGATAAGAACGGCGTTCTCTGGACCTCGCATGGCGACCAGGACGGTAGCACGCTGGTTATTCTTACCCGCGGCACTAATTTGAATACCTATACCGTTGTTACCGGTACGGTTTCATGTAAATTGTACGATGGCGAAGGCAATATGAAAATGCTGACCGCCGCTTCGTTTACGGCTGCTTTGGGGATATAATTGTTGGAACTTATCCCTCTTTCTGGCGCGGGCTATGGCTGATCTGCGAAACCCTGAACAGTGGAAAGGGTTACCCACGGTTTCCACTATTTTTCATTACTTGCCTCATTATCAACCACTTTAACCCTTTCCACACGGTTTCAGTGGTAACCGTCTGTTTTCAATTATAAGCCATCTTAAAGGCACTTTCCCCTCAAGCCGGGTTACACGTTCACCGTTCTTCCATGCGCGCCTTCGGGCCAACCTGGAAGTTTAAATGAATTGTTTCGGTCTCCCGACCGAAACATCTTGCAATATCTGCAACGTCAAAATCCCTCAGCCATCTTCAGCTAAAGGTTGTTCTCAAACATTCAATTTGCCGATGCCGCTCGTTGTTTGAGCCGGGAGACTCAAACGCTTCATACGGAGTTTCAAGTTGGCCTGAAGGCACACTTAAAACAACGGGCGGTGACACCATTAAGTTCCATTACGGCCCTGATGGCAATAGAATAGCCAAAGAAGTTTTTGTAGATTCGTTACACAGGTGGACTAATACATATTACGTACACGATGCACAGGGCAATATAATGGCCACTTACCAGTGGCTTAACCGCGATACCTTTAGCCTTGATGAGTTGGTAATGTATGGTAGCAGCCGCTTAGGCACCTTGGGTGCCAACATCGTTCTTTGCGATACTGCTTTAAGAGATACTGCATATTATGCTTTGCACGATACCTCAACCAATCCGTTTACCGATAGTGTAACTTATTTTACTGCCGGGCAGAAGCAATATGAGTTTACTAACCATTTAGGTAATGTATTGCTTACGCTTACCGACAGGCATATACCGATTTATATTTTAGGTGGGTTTGCGTTATATAAGCCAGAAGTGGCAAGTGCGCAGGATTACTATCCCTTTGGGATGGTAGAACCCGGCAGACATACCGCCTCGGCCAACGGGTATAGATTTGGGTTTAATGGGAAGGAAAGAGATGACGAAGCGAAGGGGCCAGGAAATCAACTCGATTTTGGTGCCCGAGCATATGATTCAAGAATAGGTAGATGGTTAAGCCACGATAGAGTATTTAAACCTTGGCTTTCTCCGTATGAATCTGTCAAAAACAATCCAACGAATATGATTGATCCTGATGGTCAGGATGAATTTCATTTTATCCATAGTTCTTCCTTAAATACCCAAACAGGGTATGGCACTTCGAGTAGAAGTTTTTACATAATTAAAAAAGCTGGACCTGATGAGTTTTACTATCATGTTCAAACAGCCATGTATAATATGGAAACAAGAACTTCTAGTGAGACAGAAAATATTACTCAGTTTTATCCTAACAATCCAAATAGTAAAACCGGAATAACAAGCACTACGTATGGCTTAGGTTTTTTGACAAAAAATGACAATGACGCTATTTCTTTAGGGAAATTGGCGTTGACTTCCCCGGGAGCTTTAAGTGCCATTATGAAAGGAGGGATATATACAAATAATATTAAAGACGCGTTATCGAAAATAAACATTGAACAAATTCAACAAAAAGAGGCGGTGTTATTAAATTTGCTACTTATAGCCGATGGTATAATTGGCCTTTCTAGAGGAGGGGTTTTGACTGATTATGGCACTAAATTCCAAACGTACACACCTGAAGCATTATCGGCGGCTAAAAATGTGTATAATGGAGCAAAGCTATATCGAATTGGAACGTCAGGGATAAGTACCACAGGAGAACAGGCACAATTTTGGTCATTAGAGAACCCTTTAGAGAATCCTGGAGCATATTCTCAAAAGTATGGTATACCACTTGATAATATTACTAACGCAGATTTTATTGAGACAGCAAATTTAAAACCTGGAGCGCAATTTATAACTAGGGAAGCTGAGTCTGCCCCAGGTAGTGCACCCGGCTCCGGAGGAGGTGTTGAAGCTGTAATTCAAAAGGGTGGAACCACAAATAATCAAATAACTAAAGTTAACTAGATATGGATAACAAAACGCTAATCGAAAGTATAAAATCAAAATGGCTGGAAAATGACCTTAAAGGAAATCTTGTAGAACTGAAAAAGGCAATATTAGGTGGATCTACAGGAAGCGAAATTAATGTTAGAATAGCAGTTTATTTATGCATGTTGAAAAAGGAAAATTCTATTGCTTACAACGTTGCGAAAAATGACATTGACAATTTCCTAAATATTAACCGATAGAAGGAAGATTGTGATGTAAAAAAAAGAGGAAATGTACGGGCTACAGAAATAGATAGGTAGTAAGCCTCCGGTGAACCCCATATTGCGTGCGTCTTAAAGGTAGGCAATTTTGCGCAAAAATAGCTATGCGCGCAGACCATTCAAAGTATTATTTCAACCCGTTGCCATCAAAACAGAACTTAGTTCCTCTTGGCCTAACTCTTTTTTATGTATCCCTTCGGTTAAGTGCAGGTAAGGCGCTTGACTTTAATAGCCGTGTTACGGGAAACAGCGTGGAGTTTCTGGCACTGGCTGAGTGATAAACCTTTTCTCAGGTCGGCAGCAAGACGGGAATATTTTTTCAATAGGACTTCATCTTCCTGCTTGCCTTCAGGCCTTCCTATCTGTTTCCCTTTGTGTCTGGCATTGACCAGACCGCTTTTAATGCGCTCAGAGAGGATTCGTTTCTCTTCCTGCGCCAGTTCGGAGTAAATGGAAATAATAATGTTGGTCACAAAACTTTCGTTGCCTTTATCGTCCAGACTCTCCAGGCCACCGAGATTCATGAATACAATGGCTATCTTCTTAGCATGTAAATAGTCAATCGTGTTTCGGATGTCCTTTGCATTACGACCTATACGGCTGATTTCTGATACTACAACCTTGTCGAAGCGTTTAGACGCTGCACTCTTAAATAGTTGTTGCAGGTCTTCGCGCTCCTGGAAAGTTTTTGTGCCGGTAATCTTGGTCGCGATGGTTTCTGTTACCTCGTAGTTCTTCTGCTGGCAGAATTCATTCAGCTCAAGAATCTGGCGTTGGTAGTCCTGTTTGTCGGTGCTTACCCTTATAAAGAGGCAGGCGCGGTTCATTTGTTGGTTCATAATAAGCTACTGGTTGTTGTGAACCGAGTATAGCAG
>PMXD01000338.1 GCA_003165895.1 Bacteroidota bacterium
CATGGCCCGGGCTGCCAGCACATGGCGCTTGCCACTGATGATATAATTGCTACCGTTACCGAATTGCGTAAGCGTGGCGTTGAATTTTTGAATGTGCCTGACGTTTATTACGATGAGGTTTGGCAACGCGTGGGTAAAATAAATGAGGACGTAGAGAAGATTAAACAGTTAAACATATTGGTAGACCGTGATGATGAAGGTTACCTGTTGCAACTATTCACCAAACCGGTGCAGGACAGGCCAACGGTATTTTTTGAAATTATACAGCGCTGCGGTGCAAAAAGTTTTGGTAAAGGAAACTTCAAGGCTTTATTTGAAGCCATTGAGCGCGAANNAAATGCCAATACAAAGGCCACAAAGGAGTATATTTTTGGTGCTCCCTGCCTACCGGCAGGCAGGTTTGTATTGAACTTCGTGTGCTTTGTGTTAACATGTATTTGTTTTCTTTAATTTTAAACAGCTTCTAAGGAGCACAATCATGCAGGGCAATTCAATTTTTCAGAAAGCAGGGCTGGCGGTTTTTTCGGTTCTGCTTTCTCTTTTTATACTGGAGGTGGTGTTGCGGATTATTTATCCGGCCCAAACCCATTATTTTGTGTGGCAACCGGGACTGCGGCATCAGTTTTTCCCCGACACAGCCATATTAAGCGGCCTGGAACCAGCTACTACATTCACTGTTAACCGGTATGGTTTAAGAACTGATACTACCGATTTACGCAATGGCCCTGACCTCTTTCAAAACCTTACAGCAGAAGAGAGAAACTCCGGTGCAAAATATTACCTCTGCATAGGCGCCAGTACCACTGAAGGTTTATACCTGGATGATAGTAAAACATGGCTCGCGGAATTTGCAAGGGCAGCAGTATCTGCTCACGATTCCACTTTTAAATTTATCGGTAACCTGGCCAAAAGCGGCTGCACCATGCGCGAAAACTATATTCAGTTAAAATATTGTGTTCCGCAATACAAACGAATCAATACTGTTTTTGTAATGGCTGGGTTAAACGATATGACCCGCCGTTTGAGCCAGGACGCGGGCTATCAGCCTGGTTTTGAATTTACGCCCCAGGTGGAGGATTCGTTTGTAAATGCCATCTTTTTAAAACAGGGCCGTGGACAAGGAAAAACATGGTTAAGACGAACTGCTCTCTTTTATGTTTTTCAAAATGCTTACCATAGGAATAAACCGCTTTCGGTTGAATGGATGTTGCAGGATAATACCGGAAAGATTTATAGCAACTGGAGAAATAACCGGCAACATGCATTACGTTTTTTGGATACCCTACCGGATATGACTGCTGCCCTGGATGAATATAATCGTATCCTTAATCTGATGATTGACGAAGCCCAAAAGCAAAAGCTTCAGATAATTTTTATAAACGAATCGGCCATTTGGAAAGATAGTATGTCTGAAATTGAAATAAGTAAATTATGGCAAGGCGGGATAGGTAAGTTTCAAAAGGAAAGCGGACATGTATATTATTCTCCCAAAGCTTTAAGGCAAGGGCTTGAAATGTATAATCAGAAATTAACTTCTGTTTGTGTTTCCCGGGGTGTTCATCTGATTGATATAGATTCAAAACTGCCGCACGACCTTTCTGTTTTTTATGATGATTGCCATTTTACCGACGAAGGGGCCCGCGAAATAGGCAATATTGTGTATGGCGCAATAAAAAAACCTTAATGCAAGGGTGAACATCTGGTTTGAAAACTTGTTTATATAAGTCAATACCCACTATTTATGACCCTGAAAAATACGTTGAAGTTAATTGGCTGTGTAGCATTGACCCTTGCCGTTGGTGGAATTTCAGGTTTTATTACCAAAAATGATATTACCGGTTGGTACGCTACGTTGGTAAAGCCTGGTTTCAATCCACCTAACTATCTTTTCGGCCCGGTTTGGTCTTTGTTATATGTTTTAATGGGGGTTTCGATATATATGGTGATAAGTACTCCGCCCTCAAGCAACCGGAGAGAAGGAATTTTAATTTTTGCAGCGCAACTTTTTCTTAACTTCTGGTGGAGTATAATTTTCTTTTCAATCCACCGGATTGATTTTGCCCTGGCAGAAATAGTTTTGCTGTGGCTTTTTATTCTCTGGATGATTCTCGCCTTTTTGAAACTAAGGCCGGCAGCAGGGTATTTGATGATACCTTATTTGCTATGGGTGAGTTTTGCTACCGCGCTTAATTTTGCCATTCTGCGCCTTAATTAAATCCAAATGCAATTTAANNGTTAACATGAATTTCTTTTCTTTTAAACATCCTTTGCGGATTTTATCACCAAATAAAAGTAATCTCCTGCTTTAAATCGGGATGCAGCGATTGAGCTACCGGACAGGTTCTGGCGCTGTTTTCCAATATGGTCTTGTCTTTGTCAGAAAAGTTATTGGGTGGAAATTTGATGGTTACCTGTACCTCCGAAATCCGCCGGGGGCTGCTTGCCATTACCTTGGTAACCTCCAATTCTGTTCCTTTAAGTTCCAGGTTCATATCGCGGGCTTTAATACCCATAATGCTCATCATACAACTTCCCAGCGCTGTAGCTACCAAATCTGTAGGAGAGAAGGCTTGCGCCAGGCCCTGATTATCAAGCGGTGCATCGGTGATTACTTCGGTGCCTGAATAAAGATGCGTCATCCGGGTGCGGAGATTACCTTCGTAAACAACTTTTGCGGTCATAAAAAATATGATTTTAGGTTTTCGTTCAATGTGGGGGCATTTGAAATATCCAGTTTCCCGGCCTCATCCCTCTGCATTCGGCATCTCCCTTCTCCATCANNACCTGATAGAGATGGGAGAACCATACTTTATAGTGTGACCGGAAAATATCAAAATCATGACTCTCATTAATTTTAACAATGTAAACATAAAACAAAACAATTTCGTTTAAGTTTGTATCATTATAAAACGATGCTTCGCAGAATTATCTTTTTAGTGGTTGTTCTCGGTAGTTCCACCGGCCTTTTTGCCCAGTTTGGCAAAAAGCCTGTAGACCTGCAGGATTATCAATATCACCATGAGGCCTCCGGTGGCCTCCGTGTGCAGAGTAACGGGGTAACACTTTTTGCTGAATATGGATGGATTAAGGACCTCCACAGAACACGCCTTTTCCAAATTGAGTATACCTATGATATTGATTACCGGATGAAGAAGGATAAATCTCCGGTTCAGGATGGCACCGATTATTTTTATGGCTTGCAGAACCACTTTCACGTTATCAGGGTTACTTATGGTGTAAAGCGCACCATTGCTGAAAAGGCCGATCACAACGGTGTGCGGTTAAGCTTTATTGGTTTTGGTGGTTTGGCCCTGGGTTTGTTAAAACCTTATTATCTCAACATTCTGCAAAACGACAGCACAGGTAATGCGGTGCCGACCCGTTATACTTCATCTACAGCAAGCGAATTTTTAAATCAAAATAATATTTTAGGCGCGGCGCCTATTCGTTACGGACTTAACGAAATTCAGCCAGTCGCAGGTCTTACTGGCAAAGTAGGCCTGGATTTTGACTGGGGTACAAAGGATGAATTTGTAAAAGCTTTGCAGGTAGGGGCAGTACTTGATATTTATTACAAGCGCCTGCCTGTTTATGCCAATAGCTATAACCGCTTTTATCAGTTCGGCGTTTACTTCTCGTTCCAGTTTGGGAAAAGGTGGTAATACAGCAGCCCCCTAAATCCCCCGAAGGGGGACTTTAATGCAAACAGCCTCCTCATCTAAATCCTCTCCGGGGGAGAGGACTTTAATGCAAAATACAAGGGTAGCGCTATTGCTTTACCTCCTCCCTAACACTTACCTCTCCATTTACACCACCTCAACCAGGTAAACGCCATTAGGCAATTAGCTTAAATCAAGTATTTTGGTGTAGGTGGGGCTTAGGTTGGTTTCGTGTTGGGTGTAAACGGTTTGGCCGGGCATATTGCAGATGCTGAAATCTGCTTGTTTTAGGTTTGGTTGGGCAAGGGTAATATTAAGTTGCGATGCAAAAGGATTGGGATAAACGGAAATGTTTACTTTTTCATTTAAATTCTGAATACCAGTATTAAGGTAAGCATACGGTGAAATGCATATAGTCAATAGGGTGGTTTATAATTGATAAAATACATTCTCAGCAATCCCTTATTCCTGGCTTCGGTTTCCCCGATTACGCGTAGCGTGCCTTTACGTCTGAGCGAAGCATCTTGCCCATCCGCTTTTTATCTTTCACTTTTATAGATGGCTTTCGTCCAAGGCATACATCAAATCCTTCTTCTACAAACCGTTGCTTCACACGGCCTGTCATCCGCATACTTATTTTTAATACCTGACTGATTGCTTTCCCCGTTATTTTTTTTCCGAAAGAACCTTCCCAGGCAAAGATATAGGTGATGCAATGTTAATTCAAAGACCTTAAATAATCGTCATCCAACTTCATTCCCAATAGCATCGCCTTAACTGCATCATCCTTAGCTTCTTTTTTACGTCTAAGTGCATTTGAAGAAACAGAAAGATTATACCAATAAACCGGTGTATTTGGACTCAACTGAATCGCTTTATTAAAATCTGCAATTGATTCTTCATATCTTTTAAGTTTTTGAAATACTTCTCCACGCAAGTTGTACATATTAACATCAGGATGCAATTGAATAGCCTTGTTAAAGTCATTCAATGCAAGTTCGAACTGGTTCAAAGAATTATAATACGTGCCCCGGGTGGCATAAACGCCGGCATTATCCGGATCAATCAGGAGCGCCTTGGCAAAATCTTTCTCAGCATTTGCAAAATCTTTCAGGTTCATGTAAGCTATCGCCCTGTTTATATATAATGATGGCACCTTAGGGTCGAGCTTTTCTGCCTTATCAAAATCTATAAGGGCAGTATCAAATTTCCCATTCATAGAGTAATAAATTGCTAAGTTAATCCAGCCACCAGCAAAATCAGGATACAAGGATACTGCTCTCGCAAAATCCGCATAAGCTAGGTCGAATTGCCCTTTACCGGCGTATATCTGCCCACGATTATTAAAAAGATCAGGGGCTTGATAACCCAATGCGATAGCCGCATTATAATCCTGCAAAGCTTTCTCAGTTTCCATTTTACCAGAATAAATGGTGCCGCGCAAATAATAAGCCGGGGCAGCGTTTGGACATTTTTCAATGGCGTCACTCCATAACGGTTCACTGTTTTTCCATATTTGTGTGCGGCCATATGTTTGTACACTAAAAACTAAGGCACCTATAAGAATTGCTACTCCTAAGGGAAATCTAAGCCATGCAAAGGCCCTTTTCCCTTGCAAAGCCGAATTGAACACGTCTGCAACAGCAAATAAAAGTCCTATGTAACAAAGATAGCTGTAGCGATCAGCAAGGATAGCGCTCCCTACAGAAAAAAATTGTAATACCAAAGCAACCGTAACTATGTAAAATAGCAGGCCAAATAAAATACCCTTTTCTTTCCTGGCAAAGAACCAAAGCAGAACGACTACGGCGGCGATTATAATTGGTGAAAGATAAAAAAGGATAGGCATCTGATCAGATAGCGGATAGGGATAAAAGGCTGATAGACCCTCGGGAATAAAAAACTTTGCCACATATGTCACAGCGCCATAGCAGGCAAACATGCCACGCTGGAAAATCGAATAAACCTCCATTACGGACTTCCCGTTTTGCTGAATACGAAAAGCGGTAATCCCAAATATAAATGACACCAGGAAAAAAGGAATTTTCTCTGCAAACATTCTTTTCCCCAACTTTATGTTCCTATAGTAATCAATAAGCAAAAGAACCAAGGGGAAAACNNCTGCCATACCTTTAGATAGGCAAGAGAGCACAAAGATTAACAATGTTAAAATATACCATACGGTTTTTTTGCTTTCTTGATAGAATAAATAGGTTAATAGTCCTGATAGGAAAAAGAATACATACAAAACATCTTTGCGCTCACTCACCCATGACACGGATTCAACGTGCATGGGATGAATACCAAAGAACAGGGATACTACTGCCGCCATTAATAAGTTACCTCTTGTAAGCAGGTAAACGAAAAAAAACGCAAGTAGAGTATTGAAAACGTGAAACAAAACATTCACCAAATGATACCCCATTGGATCCGTTTTCCCCAACTGGTAGTTGAATGCCAGCGACAGCACGGTAAGTGGATGATAATTGCTGGAAACAGGTTTACTAAAGATATCGCTTAGGGATATGTGATCGGTTACTACCATTGGGTTATTGACGACATAAACGAAATCATCCCAATTCACAAATTCATTTTGCAGGGATGGCAAAAACACAATGAAAGTGATTACAGCAATCGCAACTGCGGCAAGCCAGATATACCTGGGATTTGGCTTTATATAAAAGGACGGTTTAAGGGTCTTTATTTTCAATGGATCTGTGACTTTTTTTTCGGAAAACCCCAGACCTTTCTTTTGCTTGTTACTTTTCATAAGTACCTAAAAGTCGTAAATAAAATCAAAAAAATAAATTTATGTCCTTCATTGCACAAAGCGGGCAATTTGCCAGTGCTGCCTGACTTTGCCATAATTACAATGCTGATGGATGTAATGACTGGTACCTGCCCACTTATGCGCAGCGTACCTTTACGTTTGAGCGAAGCGTCTCTGTTCGCTCAAACGTAAAGGTACGCATGAGCAAAAGAGGCCAATACGGTGTGTATTTTATTGTGTCCCCGCGGTCTCCGCCTCGGGGCCCTGCGGCTTTGCTACGAGGGTAAACCTAAATCAAAATACCCAAACCTCTCTATAATCAAACGGTTTAAAATGGTTTACAATACCTGAATATAATAAAAAGTCATCAGGTTTGCCATTAGCCCGGTGTGGCCCGGCACCGCACGGCCGCAGGGTCCCGATGCGGAGCCCCTGCGGAGATTGAATTTAACAAAATTTTAACATAGAGGGTTGACACAAAATTTGCTTACAGTTTGCTGATAATGAACTGATTGATGTTGCTTAAGTACTGAA
>PMXD01000149.1 GCA_003165895.1 Bacteroidota bacterium
GGGTGGTTAGGCTGTTGGCACATATAAACCAAAGTATATTTTATTATGAAAGGCTTACTGGTATTTAGTTTCAGCCTATTTTGACCGCGCTTAGCTTAACGCCTACGCCCTTCGGAGAGGGCCGCAATAGGGTGAGAATTCAAAAGAAGCGAATTGTGGAAGAGGTCTGATAACGCTGCATGGCTTTATGCAGGCCTTGGAAACTGCTGTATTTCTTTCAGCAGTTCTATAACCTCTGCATCGCTTACCTGCGCAAAGTTGTAATAATACTGGCCCACGGCCATAAAATCCTCCGGAGTGGCAAGGCAAATGAAATCATCAACTGCCTCTTTTATTTTATTCGCGGCCTCAACAGAAGCAACGGGCACCGCAACTACTATTTTACGGGGCATTTGCTGCCTTATCATATCTATGGCAGCCATCATGGTTATGCCGGTGGCTATGCCATCGTCAACAATAATAACCAGTTTGTCTTTCAGGTCTATAGGGTTTCTATCGCCCATAAACTTCCGGTAACGGTCCCAGAGGCTTTTTCGGGTACGCTTAATTTCATTAGCTATATACTCATCATCCACTTTATATTTTGAGTCTACAATCTGGCCGCCGAGGCTTACTGCGCCAATGGCAAATTCTTTATTTAAGGGATGCCCGATTTTTTTTGTCAGTAAAAGTTCAAGCGGGAAATGAAATTTTTTGGCAATGTGGTAGCCAATAGGAACTCCTCCGCGGGGTATGGCCAGAATAACTCCTTTTTCGTTTTGATATTTTTCCAGTAAAGGAATTAACTGCAGGGCAGCGTCGAATCTGTTTTCAAATATCATAAGGCAGGGGTTTTTATTTTTTGATTTTGCCGCTTAGTAATGCCCAGGTTGAGTTGGAACCAATCGGCCGCCAGTTCTGATACTATATCCAACTTGCCCGGCTCTTCAAATAAATGGCTGGCCCCATCTATAATCTGCATTTTCTTCTTACAGTTTAACCGGTTATAGGCATCTTTGTTCAGTTTGATAACATCGGTATCAAGTCCGCCAATAATAAATAAAGTCGGGGCCTCAACAAAAGGCAACCCCTGTACGGCAAGGTCAGGACGCCCGCCACGCGAAACAATTGCTTCTATTATATCTTCCAAACGTGCCGCAGCATTAATAGCAGAAGCGGCACCTGTGCTTGCCCCGAAATAACCGATATGAAGTTTTTTTAGCTCCGGATTCCGGTGAACATACTCTGTAACTGTAACAAGCCGGTTGGTTAGCAGTTCAATATTAAACCTGTTTTCGTAAATGCTATCCTCCTCCTGAGAAAGCAAATCAATTAAGAGCGTTGCAATGTTATGTTTATTGAGAAACAGAGCAACGTTTTGGTTTCGGGGGCTATGCCTGCTGCTTCCGCTGCCATGAGAGAATATAACTATATTATCAGCACCCTCCGGAACTGAAAGATTTCCGGTAAGAGATATGCCACTACCGGCAACCGGAATCCTTATTTCACGTTTAGCAACCTGTTTCATAAAAGCGGTTTTTAAAGCCTTTTCAAAATAACAATAACCCTTGTTTAAGAGCGATGATGCGTATCATTTATAAGAATGATGCATGGCATCGTATTGCCCGCCTGGCGGGTTGTATTTTGTATCTATAAAATAAAAGCCATGAAAGTTTCATTTTTGAATAAGATACCCGGCCAGCAAGAGGTGAATGACGTAATACTTCAAAACTCCGTAGAGCTAACCGCCGGCAATCTTGACCGGCTGATGGATAAAATCGGCGATGCCCGGTTTGTTTTACTCGGTGAGGCTTCGCATGGCACTCACGAATACTATACCTGGCGTGCAAAAATCAGCAAAAAGCTGATTGAGGAAAAAGGCTTTTCCTTTATAGCGGTGGAAGGCGACTGGCCCGATTGCTACCGGGTAAACCGTTACGTAAAAAATTATTCTGATGCCGGCGAGAACGCTTTGGAAGTGTTGCACCAGTTTAACCGGTGGCCAACCTGGATGTGGGCTAACTGGGAGGTTGTAGCCTTTAGCGAATGGCTGAAAAAGCACAACAGCCGGCTGCCCAGGCAAAAACAAACAGGTTTTTATGGCCTCGATGTTTATAGCCTGTGGGAATCGCTGGATGCAATTATTAATTACCTGGATAAGGTTGATAAAAGGGCCAAGGAAACGGCGTTGCAGGCTTTCCGGTGTTTTGAACCTTACGCAGATGGAGAAGGGCAGGCCTATGCACAGGCCAATTATTACATGTCAAGTTCGTGCGAGACTGAGGTAGTAAACCTTTTAAAGGAGATAATAAAAAAACTGCCGCAATATAATACCGACCATGAAGCCGTATTGAGCACTGAACAGAATGCTTACGTCATTGCAGGGGCTGAAAAATATTACCGTGCGATGATGAGGCCGGGAGCAGATTCATGGAACATACGCGACCACCATATGGTAGATACACTGAACCGGCTTGTTGATTTTCACGGAAAGAATGCGAAAGCTGTAATCTGGGAGCACAATACCCATATTGGCGATGCCCGGGCAACAGGCATGGCCGGTGAAGGCATGGTAAATGTAGGCCAGCTGCTGAATGAGCAATACGGGGACAAGGTATTCTCCATCGGCTTTGGCTCTTACAAAGGCAGCGTAATTGCAGGCCGTTACTGGGGTGATGATATGCGGATAGTAAAGATGCCCGATGCAGCAACGGGAAGTTGGGAAAACATACTGCATCAGCTGGATGGGAAGAACAGAATTGTATTTATGGAAAAGGAAGTTGAAAAGATAATCGGCCAGCATCATTATGGGCACCGGGCTATTGGCGTGGTTTATAACCCTGAATATGAACAAATGGGAAATTACGTACCAAGCATTATGCCTATGCGCTATAACGCTTTTATATATATTGATCAGACGCAGTCTTTACACCCCCTGCATATTGAAACCAACAAGCGACAGATGCCGGAAACCTATCCTTTCGGTTTATAGAAAAAGAATCGGAGAATCTGTTTTGCAATGGAAAAGCCACCGGTTTACAGTTTAATTTCATTCATCGCAATTTTTGCCGGTGTTCTTCTTTTTTTCGTTAAACCAGGCTTTGGTGGGGAGGATAAAACTATGCTTAACAGCCTGGCTAAAGAGGATAGTACCGGGGTTTATATGCTGGCCGGCTATCCTGAAAACCTGAGAATTTCTGTGTTTGAAGCTTCATCCATGCCACAGGAAATTGTAAAGCTGAAAGATATACAACGGCAATCAGCCGGCCATTTCAGGTTACTTTTAACTAAATACCCAGGTGGAGAACAATTGAAAATATGGAACCTTACGCGGTATGAGGGTTTGATTGATACACTAACCAGCAATCAATTAATCCTGCCGGGGCCAGCCGATACCGTAATTAAGGGCTTTCCAAAAGAGATATATAAGGATGCAATCTATTATAAGCAGAACCATTTTGACCTGTTACTGAGCATGAATAAAGTAAAAAAAGAATTCCTCCAATCCTTTGAGGCGCTCATAAAACAATACCCGCCGCAAAGCCAAAAAGCTTTCCGGCAATTGCTTTCCCATCCGGATTTGATTGACCTTTTGTACAACCACATGCTGCTTACCGTGCGTTTGGGCAATTTTTCCCGGGCAAACCCTGAAATCCAGAAGGAATGGTTTGACACACTGAGCCGGGAACTGAACAGGCAACAGGCAAAGGAGGATTCTGAATGGAATCAAAAAACCGGGAACGACCCGCTTGCGCAAAAAGAAATTCTGGTTGAAGCAAAAGAATATATTTCTGCCAATGGATATCTCTCTATGAATTTCTATATTGACGACTCAGCCGGAAAAGAGGGTAATGCGGGGATACCATATCCGTATTGGTGCGGATACCCCGATTGGGTAGAACCTGCCGGTTGGTTTTCGTTTGCTTATTTACAGAAATGCGGTTTTTATCTGCAACAGGATAAAATTTTCTGGAGGTCCCCTCCTACTGCGGCTTTCCTGAAATGGCATTTTAAAAATGAAAAACACCTTTATCAATTTCCTTCTTTTACCAGTTTGTGCATTGAATATTATTGTTCATTATGGCTTCAATCCAGAACTGAAGGAGATGAACTGGTACAGCAGTGGGTTACAGACCACAGCAAGTATTTTGCGCCTGACTTTTCTTCGAACGGCAAGGAACGTAGCGCCAGGTTAAAAGACTACGGCCGGTTTATGACAGATTTTAATAAACAGGTTGAGGATGGCTTTTTGCTGGATGGGCAACAGGATAAATTTCTGCAGGAACATGCGTACGCCTATCCGCATCTTCAACTGCAATTGAATGGGCCTGCAAATTGCCCGGAGGACGAAAAGAAAGCCCATCCGAAGATTATTCAAAAGGACAATCATCATTCGTAACTTCAGGGAGACAGCTTTTCTTTAAAATCATCCGGTGCTTAGCACAACCTTGTTAATCTGCTACTTCCCTGCTTTCGAAAATTACACCGGCGTTGGGGTATTTGCTTAAATGTTCAAAGCGGTAACTTCCGGTAGCTTTTAGTTTCCCAATAAATTCAAAGAGTTGTAATTTTTGAGCAGAATGTTTAAACATCTGGTCGTTACATGAAATAACAATGTGGCCCGGGGTAAAAGTCCTTTTGTAACTCATCAAACTATCTACAAGGGCTATCATTTCGTCAGGAGTTTGTAGCGGGGTGTTTGTTTTCGGGGAATAATCCCATTGCAGGTCCCATCCAAAAATTCTGGCGCCGTTTGCAGCAAGTAAATTCGCCGTTTTGTTACCTGGTTTTGTTGCAGAGTACGACCTTTGGGGCAAGCGCCAGGTATTACAGCCCGGCAAACGGCAAATCGTATTGTTTAACTGCAACATGTAGCCGTTCAGGGCAAAATCGTCATACGCGTTTAATGGATTTAAATAAAATAATTCGTAATGCATATTGCCGTGGGTAAAACTATGGTTGCACCGTTCAACATAAGGATTCTCAGCGTACAACTCATAATTATCCATATTGGCGTCTGATAACAAAGCATATTTTCCAACCAGGAAAACATCAACTTTAATTTTTTCTTTTAGTACCACATCGTTTACATTTTCGCTGCCCTGTTGCGGGCCGTCATCGAAAGTCAGATAGATAATTCCCTTTTCGGCAACAGGGTTATGATACATCGCACCGGGGCTAAATGCCAGCAGAAATATTATTATAAAATAGCTTTTACGCATAGCCGGTGTTATATAAACTCCTGTAATAAAAAAAACTTAATCCGGCCTATAAAGGCCACGTGGGCCTGAAACTTACTTTTTGACTGTTTTCTTTATTGTTGTCTCCATGATGATAAAACATGTGGTGCGTATTTGCGGACGACTTGTGTTTAGAAGCAACCAGATATAGTTGCCCCTGATAATTCTTTAATTGTTTTTGTAATAACCGCCGTAATAAATGCGCTTTATGGTTACTTACTTTGCAATTCAGAACGTCAACGCTATTGTTTAATCCATTCATAATTCCGGATTTATGGGGCTTATAATTCTTTAAAGTACAGCAACCTGCAGCCTGCTGTAAAGGCCGATAATATGACCATAACCTATAACATGGTTTTTGATGGCCACTTCCAAATCATGCCTGGTTGCTCCGGCAGCCAGGTCAATAGTGTTGTCCAACGCAAACACCCGGAAAAAGTAACGGTGCGTACCATTGGGCGGGCATGGGCCTCCGTATTGATGATGCAGAAAATCATTCATTCCTTCCCTGCCGGGTACACTTCCCTCCATTATTTTTCCGGCAGGCGGTATATTCCACATAAGCCAGTGAGTCCATACATTGATGGGTGCATCGGGGTCATCTGCTATAATAGCCAGGCTTTTTGTTTCATCCGGAATCTTATTTATGCTCAGGGGCGGACTTATATTTTTCCCATCGCAGGTATATTTTTTAGGAATCCTGCTGTTATTGCTAAAGGCTGAACTTGTAATAATCAGATTTTCAATATGAACATCTGAATTTACTGACTGGATGGAATCTGTTTTAGGTGCCATATAGATGTGGTTAATTTTACTTTTAAATACGTTTAGGATATCAGAACTATAGAACATATGTTAATCCCAGCCACGTAAGCAGCGCCAGCAAAATATTCCAGCTTACCAACAGCCAATCAACCCGCCTGAATTTGTTTACAGCAACACCTGATACCCTCATAATATTGCTATTTAAAATTCAAATATCATCTCAGCCGCCGGCAAAAGCGATGACCATGCTTATTGCAAGCGATGATTTTAATTGTGGTGCACTGGCCTTAAAAAAAAGAGGGCCACCGGAAAATTGCGGTCGCCTTCTTAGAAGCTGTTTAAAATTAAATCCAAATGCAATTNNTTAATTTTAAACAGCTTCTTAGGAATTTAGCAGGTTTACCCGCCGGATTTATAAGAGTGATAATCAGACTACCACTTTATACAACCTCAATGTGACGGCCCGATAAAACCACATTTGTGGCTTTCGGAATATAAACGAATAACTCGCCGCCTTCGTAGCTTGCTTCAATTTCATCTTCCATGGCATCCTCCGGCAGCGTAAATGAGCGGCTGAATGTGTTATAGTTATATTCCCTGTAAGTATATTCACCGTCCATGTTATCTTCTGTTTCGGTTTCCTTCTCAACTGATATGGTTAATATCCCATCATCAATCTTTATACTGAAATCTTCTTTATCCATGCCGGGCACACCCAGTTCTATCGTGTATTCTTCTTCATTTTCAAATAGGTTAACAGCCGGGATATTGGCATTGTTGCCATTTCCATCCTTTAAAAATTCATTGCTTTCCAAAAAATCTGAAAGGGGTAAAGCAGAAGGCGCCAGCCATCCATTGTTTTTTAATGTAAGTTTCATAGTATTTAAATTTAGGCCCTTGTTTAAGTGGGGCAGGTTAAAAAAAACATACCAGCTCAAGGTCGTTTTAGCTTTTACCGGTTATTATTATCTGTCATAATCTTCCATTGCCGGGTTTTAAAAAACAAAAACTTCCGATTCCAGCTCAATATTATTTTCCACCCAGAAAACACCTGGTATTGACCACGCGGCTGCAACGGCGTCCTCTTTTTCTGCAAGGCTATGTACTGTGCCGCCAAGCAATACCTTACTGCCTATGGTTTCAATGGTAATTTTATCTGCATCTCTTGATGCCCGGCGGTGAAGTGCCTTTATAATACTGCTGCGCACTTTATCTGCGGTAAAGGAGATGAGTGTTTTAGGGGCTACATTTATATTATCGGTTATGCCGCGCACGGATAGCAGATTAGTGACTGCATTACGCGTAGAAGTTTTCTGATATTCCCACTCTACTTCACCATCCATAGTAACCCAGCCATCTTCAACTTTTATTTTAATTTTTTCGTCAGGTACAATGCTGTGCCATTTTAAGGCATGTAATATTGCCCCGGCGATTTCAGTATCAGTCTTTTTACCCAGGCCGGTAATTTTTACATGAATGTTTTCAGCAACTGCATGAACACCTGCCACCTTTTTTGCGGCATTTTCGGCATTTACTTTTTTGATGTAAGAATCAACTGTTCCGGTAAGGGTTACAATACCATTTTTTACCGCAACCCCGATTTCAGTTGAATTGAGCAAAGGCGTCCATTTTAATTCCTCCATTACGTCTTTTTGGATTTCCAGGTCTGTTTTCACGGGGTTAAATTTTACGGGTTATGAATTTGATTTTTCATCTGCAAAGTAAATTATGGGCTTAATGGACAGCAATGATATATGATATTGTAAACGATGATGCAGGTCAATACATATGGAGATAGTAAAACCTGCGCAGGCCAATTACAACCAGAGAAATTTACACCAGCGATTAATAACAACAGGGCTGATGTATATCAACGTGTCTGTTATCCATGGTCATCGCATCTGCTTTTAGTCCTGAATAAGTTTGTACCCGAAAAGATTATTCACAAACTAAATCAGTAATCATGGGAAGAAATATTTTACTACTCATGTTGGGCTTATTTTTAATGGGAAGCAGGGTAAACGCCCAAACGTCCTGTTCAGACCTTAATGGCTTTGTAAATTATAAAGATACAGGTGCTACCGGGTCTTTTACATTAACAGCGGGTTCCGTAGAGAAAGCGGCCCAGACTTATTACTATTCAGGCCCGGGAAAGATAAGTTCGGTAAGAATTTATGGCATTGGATTTGCCGGAGTTGCCTTAACGGTGGGAATTTATAATGTGGATAATACACGAAGGCCTACGTCGCTGATACAATCTACCAATACAATCTGGTGGTGGTGGTATAACAGGGCCGGTTATATAGATGTGTACTTTCCCGAAGGCGGCGTAGCGGTAAGCAACAATTTTGCTGTTGAGGTGGAATTAAGAAATGCATATCCCTTTGGATCCTCATTTCAACTGCGGTATACCGGTAACGGAGAAGGGCGGGGCGAAGACCTTGCTTCATTGGCAGGTACCTTAACCGGCGGTAACTGGACCAGCGCGATGACCGATTTTAATAAAGACGGCGATTTTTACCTGGTTCCGGATATGACAAACTTTATTACTTCGGATTTTACCGCAAGTGCCAATTGTATCGGCACAGGTGGAACTGTGAATTTTTCAAATTCAACTCAAATGACCAGGGATAGCATGTTTAACCTGATTGGCTGGCATGCTGCACCATCATTTCATTATTACGAGTGGAATTTCGGGGATGGCAGTGCAGTTTCAAATGTGGTAAATCCTTCTCATGCTTTCAATACCCCCGGCGTTTATACTGTAAGCCTGAAGAGTACTATTGTAGGATGGAGCGATACCTGCTATGATATTAAAAAGATGCAGATTTCGGTCGGGCTGAATGTAAGCGCAGATTCTTTAGTAAATGTTACCTGTAATGGTTTACCGGATGGCAGTGTTGTTGCCGCGGGCAGCGGAGGTGCAGGCCAGTATATTTATTGCCTGGGTGGAGAGGTATATTTTCCTATAACCCATTTTATAAACCTTGGCGCCGGTACTTTCACCCTGCATGTTATTGATAGCCTGGGTTGTTCGGCCACAACAGAATTTACAATAAACCAGCCGCCGGCCATTTCCTTTTCGGTATCTATGGTAACGAACGCCAGTTGCGGCAATTCTGATGGCGGCATTTTGGCTACAGCTATTGGTGGCGCAGGTTTTTTTGAATATAAACTTGGGCTGGGTAACTACCAGTCGTCCGGGACATTTGCCAATTTAAGTGCGGGTTCATATAATGTAACCGCACAAGATACCAACGGGTGTACAGCCAGTGAAGAAATAGCTATAAACAATGCAGGCGGGCCAGGCCTTAATTTAATAAGTGCTACCCAGGTTAGTTGCAATGGCCTTAGTAACGGCAGCATAATTGTGCTGGGTACCGGAGGCTCAGGTACTTTACAATACAGCATTGACGGAGGCGCAAATTACCAGGCAAGCGGAAGGTTTGATAACCTGGTAGCGGGTGATTATTCTGTAATGGTTAAAGATGCAGATGGTTGTTCGCAGTATGTAGAGGTTACTATCATTCAACCAGAGGCATTGTTTTTAACGGCTGCTGAGCAAATGGTTAGCTGCTATGGTGGTTCAAACGGGCAGATAAACGTAAGCTCTGCCAGCGGGGGCACCGGTGTGTTTTCATATAGCATTAATGAATTAAATTATCAGTCAAATACAGGATTTACCGGTTTAACGGCTGGTTCATACAGGGTTTACGTAAAAGACGCTGCCGGATGCACCCAAAGCACGGTTGTTATAGTTGGTCAACCTACTGCAGTTACTGCTACGGTTGCGGTTGTTAATAATACCTGCTATGCTGGCTCTGACGGCGCGTTGAATGTAAGTGCAACGGGCGGTACTGCCGGTTACACCTTCTCAATAAACGGAGAAGACTATCAACCCAATGGAAATTTCAGCAACCTGGGCGCGGCCAATTATACTATTACAGTAATGGATGCCAATAATTGTTCGGTCACAGCATCGGGAATAGTTAACCAACCAACCGAGGTTACAGCAAGTATTAACACAACTTCTGCTACCTGCGGAAACAGCAATGGTGGAATTCTGGCCATTGCCTCGGGTGGTAGCGGAACCGGCTACCTGTACGCCATCAGCGATAGTAATTATAATACCACCGGCTTATTCAGCGGCCTTTCAGCACAAACATATTACATGATAGTTGCCGACGGAGCAGGATGCGGTAACTTTATCCAGGTTAACATAGCTGACGCCAATGGCCCGTCAATTACCAGCACCAGTCATACCAGTATATCGTGTAGCGGCGGCGAAGACGGAACAATAACTATAAATACTGTAACCGGCGGTACCGGCGTTTTGCAATACAGCATTAACGGTACCAACTGGCAAAATTCAGCGCAGTTTAACTTTCTGGGCGCAGGTGTTTTTGTGGTTACCGTAAAAGATGCCAACGGCTGCACGGGCACTGTTACAGATACCCTTGCACAACCTAATCCTTTTTCTATGAGCACTACAGTAACTGATCTTACCTGTTATGAAAATAATTCAGGTAAAGTAGTGGTATTGGCATCAGGTGGAGCAGGTGTGCTGGCTTATAGCATCGATGCCGGTGTAACTTTCCAGGCAAGCAATGTATTTACAGGCCTTGGAGTAGGCTCAAATGTTGTGCTTGTCCGCGATGCCGCAGGTTGTACCGGTTACACAACTTTTGTTCTGACACAGCCTGGTCAGTTATTGCTGAATTCAGGTGTTTTAAACGTAACCTGTAATGGTGCTGATAACGGTACTATTATCCTGACTGCCTCAGGTGGAACCGGAGATTATACTTATAGCTTAAATAACGGAGGCTTTTACGGGTCTTCCATTTTCATGAACCTTTCAGGTGCTGATTATACTGTTTCTGTAAGGGATGCCAACGGATGTGTAACAACCATCCAGGTACCTGTATATGAACCTAACCCGCTGCTTACAAACCCTGATATCAGCAACGTAAGTTGTGCCGGGGGCGATAATGGCATAATTGCAGTTAATGTTACCGGCGGTACTGCTCCATATGCCTATGCATGGTCAAACGGCAGCACACAACAAAACCAGTTTAATCTTATAGCAGGCACCTACTCGGTTACTGTAAAAGACGGCCAGGGATGTGGCGATACTTCTGTTTTTTACATTTTACAACCTGCCACGCCGCTTGTTGTTAACGGTGTAGTTACTAATGCAACAACCGCCGCAAGCAACGATGGTTCTGTAGGGTTGACAATAACCGGTGGTATGGGCCCATACACTTTTATTTGGTCAGATAACGCAACTACCCAGGATATTTCAGGCTTGGCCATGGGTAATTATTCAGTGAACGTTAAAGACGCTAATGGCTGTATTGTTTCGGGTATATTTTATGTAAGTAGTGGTACCGGAATTGCACAGGTTGCAGGCGCCGCAAATGAATTGAGTATATATCCAAATCCATCATCTAATACAACTACGGTTGAGGTAAAGGGTGGCGACATTACGAACCTGAAAGTAACAGACCTTTTAGGGCAGATAGTATTTGCAAGCGAACCCAAACAACCCAAAGTTGAACTTAATTGCAGCACCTATGCTTCGGGAGTTTATATTGTTGAAGCAGAAGTGAACGGAGTAGTAATCAGCAAGAGACTGGTTATTTCGAAGTAATTATTATTGCAGTTAAGTTAAAAGGCGCCCTGTATTTATACGGGGCGTTTTTATTTATACCGCTTATAACCATTAAACGGGGATAATGCAGACAGGCTTTTTCAATACGCATATGCATAATCATTTTTTATGCTGACCTGAATCACCAACGTATATTTGCCTCTATGATAATTTTATAATGAGATAAAAGACGCTGTGGTTTTTTCTGGTGTTCAGGCAGCGCAATCGGGTCTAAATTTTTTCCGGGCATATCGGGTGGT
>PMXD01000250.1 GCA_003165895.1 Bacteroidota bacterium
ATTACAGATGCGGGCACACCGTTGGTTAAAATAGGAGAGGACTATAAATTCAGAAAGGTGTTTATCAATCCCGGCGACATTGGTGGCCGCTACTCCGTGTTATCCGACTTTGGTTTAGTGCCAATGGCTTTAATGGGCGTTGATGTGCGCGCCCTGTTAAACGCTGCTAAACAAATTGAAAGCAGCAGCGACCCTGAGGTTCCGGTTGCGGCGAACCCCGCTGTTAGTTTAGGTGCTGTTTTAGGTATCTGCCAAAAACATGGAAGGGATAAGGTAACATTCTTCCTTTCGCCTTCCATCAAATCTTTTGGTTTGTGGGTAGAACAATTGATAGCCGAAAGCACCGGTAAAGAAGGCCGTGGCCTGATACCTGTGCAGGGCGAAGAAACAGGAACTCCTGACGTTTATAGTAACGACCGCGTTTTTGTTTACATGTATCTGCCATCTGATAATAACGAAGCTGAAGATAAAAAAGTGGCAGCGCTGGAAGCTGCCGGTCACTCTGTGGTAAGAATTAGCCTACCCGATAAAAACGCGCTGGGTGGCGAATACTACCGCTGGGAAATTGCCACTGCCATTGCCGGCGTAGTTTTAAACGTTAACCCTTTTGATGAGCCAAACGTTGCCGAAGGCAAAAAGAACACCAACGATATATTAAACGACTGGCTGCAGGATGGCTCTTTCAAAAAAGCTGAACCCGCATTGACCGCCGGAAATGTTTTGGTATATGCCGGAACGCAGGCTGCCGAAGCCGCGCAAAAAAGTAAAACTTTAAGCGACCTGATGAATAGTTTTGCAACCCTGGCTAAACAGCATGATTACGTGGCTATTTTGCCATACCTGTTGCTGAATGATTCACGAATGGCAACTTTACAAACTATCCGTATTCATTTACGCAATACACTGAAAGTTGCTACCACCCTGCTTAATGGCCCACGCTACTTACATTCTACCGGGCAGTTACATAAGGGTGGCCCTAACTCCGGCTTATATATTATTTTGATTGGCGGCAATAAAGAAAAGCTGCCAATACCCGGTGAGAAATATGATTTTGCCACTTTACACCAGGCGCAGGCACTCGGCGATTTCCGTTCATTGGATAATAAACAACGCCGGGTTATATATATTGATTTGGGAAGCGATATTGATAAGGGCCTTAATGAACTGAAGGCTTTTGCTGTAAAAACCGGTGCAACTAAAAACTGATAAGCATGAAAAAAGAAGAGGTTAAAACCTTGTTTCTGGATATAGGTGGAGTTTTATTGACAGACGGTTGGGGCCGCGATTCGCGCGCAAAGGCATTTGAGTACTTTGGCCTGCAGGAAGACAAAGACCAGATTAACGAGCGTCATGATTTGAATTTTGATACTTATGAGTTGGGCAGAATGACCTTTGATAAGTATCTGGATAATTCAGTTTTCTATAAAAAGAGAAAATTTTCGCGCGAAGATTTTATTGCCTTCATGTTCCAACAATCAAAGGCTTTGCCGGGTGCTATTGAATATTTTACCGAGTTGAAGAGCAAACACGGACTTAAAGTTATTGCGGTTAGTAACGAAGCCCGTGAGCTGAACGAATACCGGATTAAAACTTACAAACTGCACGATTTGTTTGATGCTTTTGTATCCAGTTGCTACATAGGTATGCGCAAACCCGACCCGCTGATGTACAAAATGGCCAGTGATATTTCATTTACCCCCTATAAACATGCTGTTTACATTGATGACCGCAGTATTTATATCGAATCGGCCCGAAACATGGGTATCCCATCTTTGCATTATACAGGTATAGATTCGGCAAAAAAGCATTTCGAAACATCAGGGTTAAAATAAACTTACTGCAATGAGCGAACAGAAATATGATTATGGTATGATTGGCCTGGGCACTATGGGCCGCAACCTTGTTTTTAATATGGCCGACCATGGTTTTAGTGTATCCGGTTTCGACCAGGACACCAGGCAGGTAGATAACCTGGAAAAAGAAAGGGGCGACCGCAAAGTACATGGCACCCGCAGCCCACAGGAGTTTGTTGATTCGTTGAAACAACCACGCGTTATCATGCTGCTGGTTCCCGCAGGTAAAATAGTAGATGCTGTGGTGAATGAATTAAAACCACTTTTATCGCCGGAAGACCTGATTATGGATTGCGGTAACTCGCATTATACCGATACCGATATCCGTACCGCTGCCCTGGCTAAAGATAATATGCACTTTATGGGTGTTGGTGTTTCAGGTGGAGAATCTGGTGCCCGTTTTGGCCCAAGCATTATGCCCGGTGGCAATAAATCTGCGTATGATAGGGTAGCTCCTATGCTGGAAGCGGTTTCGGCTAAAGTAAATAATACAGAGCCTTGTGTTGCATACCTGGGAACCGGTTCCGCCGGCCACTATGTTAAGATGGTTCACAATGGCATTGA
Organism: Bacteroidota bacterium; assembly: GCA_003165895.1. Taxonomy (GTDB): domain Bacteria; phylum Bacteroidota; class Bacteroidia; order Chitinophagales; family LD1; genus Bog-950. The sequence continues at coordinate 2,418 of PMXD01000250.1, forward strand.
ATACGGTTTAATGCAACTGATATCAGAAACCTACCAGTTATTGAAAGAGACCGGTGGCTTGAATAATGATGAATTGCATGAGGTTTTTAAAACATGGAACGAAGGCCGCCTGCAATCTTATTTAATCAGCATAACCGCCGATATTTTTAATCAGAACGATGAGTTAACCAACAACCGCCTTATTGATATGGTGCTTGATAGCGCCGGCCAAAAAGGAACCGGCGCATGGACCTCGGAAGATGCTATGGCCCTGCAAATACCTATTCCGGTTATTGATGCTGCAGTAACAGCACGTAATTTATCAGGCCTTAAAGAGGTGCGTGTCGTAGCTCAACAAAAACTGAAAGGCCCGGAAGGAGTTTCTAAAACTGATAAAAAAGAGTTGATTGCGTTGCTTGAACAGGCTTTATACTTTGCCACCATAACAATCTATTCGCAGGGTATGGCATTATTGCAGCGGGCCTCTGTTGAGTATAAATATGGTTTGAACCTCTCGGAGGTAGCTAAGATTTGGAGAGGTGGATGCATTATCAGGGCTACCTTACTAGAGCAGATAAGCGCTGCCTATACGCAACAACCCGGTATTGCAAACCTGATGTTAAGCGATGCAATTGCCGCTGAACTTGCCGGCAGCCAAACAGGAATTAGAAAAATAGCCGGCCTTGCAGCCGAAGCTGGCGTACCTATGCCGGCAACCATGACGGCATTGGCTTATTATGATACTTATCGCCACGCCTGGTTGCCTGCCAACTTACTACAGGCGCAGCGCGATTATTTTGGTGCACATACTTACAAACGCAACGATAGGGAAGGAGTTTTTCATTCACACTGGAATCAAAAAGCATAATAATTATGGATGCAATTAAAAAAGCAGGCCCCACCGTCATAGTTATTTTTGGAGGAAGCGGCGATTTATCCTGGCGCAAATTAGTACCTGCGCTTTACAACTTATATCTTGATAAATGGCTGCCCGAAAATTTTGCGGTTTTGGGTTTGGGCCGGAAGGATTTAAACGATACGGATTTTCGTGCTCACCTGCACGAGGGTATAGATAAGTTTTCGCGCAGGGGCAAAGCCAATCAGGATGATTGGGACCGTTTTGCAAAATGCATTACGTACTTTAAATGTGATTTAAGCGAAGATACAACTTATACCAATGTAGGGAATCAAATCAAACAGCTTGAAAAGGATTGGAAAGGAGATGTCAACCATGTGTTTTACCTGGCAGTAGCACCTGAATTTATTGAAGAAATTTCAGAAAAAATTGGGAATGCCGGTTTAACAACGGATAAAAAGCACCATCGCATAGTTATAGAAAAGCCTTTTGGCCGCGATTTGGAAAGTGCCCGTGCACTGGATGAATCGCTCAGTAAAATTTTTGATGAAGGACAGATATTCCGTATAGACCACTTTCTGGGTAAGGAAACGGTGCAGAATATCCTTGCCTTCCGTTTTGCCAATGCTTTGTTCGAGCCTATCTGGAACAGAAATTATATAGACCATGTGCAGATAACCGTATCAGAACAGTTGGGTGTTGAGAAACGTGGGGGATATTATGAAACCGCCGGCGCCCTGCGCGATATGATACAGAACCACCTTTTACAGCTATTATGTTTAATAGCCATGGAACCACCGGTAACTTTTGATGGCGATGAAGTGCGCAACCGCAAAGTAGATGTGCTTCATGCATTAAGACGCATAAAGATTGACGATGTTAGCCGCTACGCTGTGCGTGGCCAGTATGACGAGGGTTGGATAGAAGGACAAAAAGTACCCGGGTACCGTGAAGAGCAGGATGTGGCTAAAGATTCGAACACAGAGACTTTTGCGGCCGTAAAGTTCTTTATTGATAACTGGCGCTGGCAGGATGTTCCGTTTTATTTGCGCACCGGTAAGCGCATGAAAGATTCATCTTCCCTGATTGCTGTTCAGTTTAAACCGGTTCCTCATCAATCGTTTCAAAACGAAACCATCAGCAATTTGCAGCCTAACAGGCTTATTATGAATATTCAACCTACCATGGGAATTCGTCTTCAGTTTCAGGCAAAAAGGCCCGGTTTAAAAATGGTGCTCAATCCGGTTGAAATGCAGTTTGATTATAAGGAAACATACACCACCGGTACGCCTGAGGCCTATGAGATTTTATTGCTGGATGTGATGCTGGGCGATACCAGTTTGTTTATGCGCGCCGACCAATTGGAAGCTGCCTGGAGTATGCTGGATCCCATTATTAAAGTATGGGAAGAAAACCCATCTATCAGTTTCCCTAATTATGCATCTGGTACACAGGGGCCTGAAGAAGCGGAGGCACTAATTGCAAAATACGGACATACCTGGCTTAACTTACCACCAGTAAAAAATGACAATAAACCCCAAAAATAAAGTTGAAGTTTTTGAAACGGCGGAGGCTTTGAGTCTTGCAACAGCTGAGTTTATTATAAAACTGGCGGATGAGTCCATTGCTGCGGTGGGGAGATTTTCAATTTCCCTCTCAGGCGGAAGTACACCCGAAAAATTATTTACACTCCTGGCCGGTGAAAAATATAGCAAGTGCATGCCATGGAAAAATACTTTCATCTTTTGGGGCGATGAAAGGTATGTTCCGTTAAATGACCCGCGCAATAATGCCCATGTGGCCAAAACTTTGTTGCTTGATAAAACGGATATACCGGCTGCTAATATTTTCGTAATACCGGTTAATATAGAACCGGCAACAGAAGCTGCTAAAGCTTACGAAAACTCAATCAGGAAATTTTTTGGAGATTCCCTGCCTCAATTTGACCTCATATTATTGGGTATTGGCGAAAATGCGCATACAGCCTCCTTATTCCCACATACTGCAGTTATTCACGAACAAAATGAATGGGTGAGCGCCGTTTATGTTGATGAAGTAAAAATGTATCGCATTACTATGACTGCACCCATTATCAATAACGCCCGTAACATAGTATTCCTGGCAGTTGGTGAGGGCAAAGCCGAAGTGCTTAAAACAGTATTAACCTCGGCATATCAGCCTGAGAAATACCCGGCTCAGTTAATATCCCCCGTTAATGGTAATTTATACTGGTTTCTGGATAAAAAGGCTGCGGCTTTATTGGTTTAATAATTTCACCTCATTGCTTCATTGCAATGCCTCCTACAATCAGGGCAATCGGGTCTGGAAAATTTTGGCTTCATTTAAATGGTTAAAACCATTTTTTGCCGACAATTTACATAGCCCACGATTTAAATCGTGGGCTA
>PMXD01000181.1 GCA_003165895.1 Bacteroidota bacterium
GCAGGCAGGTTTGTGTTAAGTTGCATTTGTATTTAATTTTAAACAGCTGCTTAGTTATTTGAAACCGGTATAGTGCTTGTTAATGTAATATTTTGAACGTTGCTGTAATTGTATTGGTATAAGCCGCCGCTGCCTACCATTATCAGGTCCTTATTATAAGGTATTACATCAAAGGAATTGATATTGCTGAATTGTGCTATCATGCTGTTTTGCAGGTTACTCATATTGGCTGTGTTGTAAACTTTAAGCCCTGCCCCCTGGTCGCAAACAAAAAGGGTTTGTCCGTCAACGCCCACGCCTTTGGGGCTGGTCATCGGCACATCTGTTACCAGGGTTGGGCTGGCCATGTTGCTTATGTCAACCACCTCCAGTTCGTTTATGCCCTGGTCGCACGGCGCGCCGCTGTTGAGGGTAAAATAAGCATAGTGGCTATCAACAACCACAGGGTCGCAGGCCGTCATGTGGGCGTATACCGAAACATAGCTGGGGTTATGCGGGTTACTGATATCGAAAATATAAAACCCGTTAGCCGCGCCTATAAACAGGTGCGAACCATAAGGGAAAATAGTTTCTATTGCCCAGCCAATGTTTTGGTCGTTACTGTATTGCGGGTTGGCAGCATTGGTAATGTCATACACATGCAGCGTAGAATTATCAACTATATAAAGCGTGTTGCTGGCCACTGCAAAACGTGCTGTTGAGCCTCCGATACCGGGAGCAGTGGTAATTGCGGTAGTTGCGCTTGTAGTTGCTGCGCCGGTTTGCGCCGGTGAGTTATAAAAAACCGGCCCACCCATCAAAGGCATTACTCTCGCCGGACTGCAATCGGCATTCATTTTTTCGGTAACCAGTTTTGATTGCCAGCTGCTGATTACTCCCTGGGTGGTGTCTATGTTATAACTGCCGCCGTTAGTGCCATAGTTATAAGGCAGGGCTGATTCTATGCGCTTAGCCAGGGTAATGTTATTTATATCGCTGATATTAAATGCAAGTAAGTCAATGTAGTTATCGGCATATAAAGTGTTGCCGCTGGCGGCAAGGTCAACATTGCCGGGTATGCTTATAAACGCAACGTTTTGCGGCGAGGCCGGATTGGTATTATCAATTACATGTATACCCTGGTTTACTTCGTTTACAAAAATGTAATTGCCGTTTAAATAAATTTTACCGGGGTTTTTAAGCGGTTGTGCCGGGCCTGTTTTAACACCGTTGCGCATTGCGGTGTAGTTTAAATAAACGGGCACGTAGGTGGTATATGTCATGGTTTCCACGCATTTATCCTTTTTGCATGACGATATAGCCAATACGGAACAAATAATAAGGCCCGTCAGTAAATGAGTTATTGTTGATTTCATAGCCGGATTTTTTTCGGTGAATAATTAAAAGCAAATGCTTTGTTGGGTAAGAAACGACGGGGATATGAAAAGCGTTGCCTGCTTCAGAAAATTAATGTATTTCCCCTCTCGAGAGGGGAAGCGCGAAGCGCGGGGTGTGTGGCTGTTGGCACATTACCCGAACAGCCACACACCCCGGCCTGCGGCCACCCCTCTCGAGAGGGGAAATACAAATTCCCCACTCTTTTGTTGACTTGTTAGCTAATTAAACAGAGGCAAGGCAACGGTATTGATTTTCGAAACGTTTGGATAGTTATAAGTGCGTTTAAGGCGCATCAACTTCACAAACGAAAAACTAAATTATGTTCAGAAAAATATTCCTTGCGGTTACAATAACCACGCTTTCATTGGCAACATTTGCCCAGTCGAACACCGAAGATGTGCTTTATTTAAAAAGCGGCGGGGTTATCCGTGGTACCATTGTTGACCAGCTAACTACCGGTAAAGTAAAGATTGAATTACAAGGCGGTAGCGTATTTGTTTTTGCTACGGCAGATATCGACAGTGTAAAAAAAGAAAACCGGTTGAAAAATCAGTTGAAAGAAATAAAACAAAACTATTACCGCAAAGACCGCGGCTTTAGAAACATGACCGAGCTGGCTATTATTTACGGCGTTAACTTTAAGAATGATCCGAATAACAGCAACAACCCTGATGATATTGGCCTTTCATTACAAACTATTAACGGCTACCAGTTTTGGCCTTATTTATTTGTTGGTGGGGGAATAGGTATCGACAGGTTTATTACCTATCAACAAACCTTCTCGCCATTTTTTATCAGGCTTTCAAGCGAGTTTCTGAAACGCAAGGTTACCCCTTATATATATACCGACGCCGGGTATTCGGTAATGTGGAAACAACCGGCAGGCGATGATGGCGCCAGCATAACAAATACCGGCGGGGCCTATTTTGCTGCCGGTGGTGGTGTAAGAATATATACCCGCAGCAGGGCTTCTGTAATTTTAAGCGCAGGCTATAAAATGAATATGAGCAGTTCAAACTATAATTATCAGTACTATTATTACGATAGCTATAATATCAGCCGCACATACCAGCGGTTTGTAATGAATATTGGGGTAAGCTTTTGAGCGCAGGTCGACTATCCCAGCAACCCCTTCTCCATCAAATACTCCGCAATCTGCACGGCGTTGGTAGCAATACTGATGGTCAGGAATAAGGGTTTATAAACGCAGTATGGCTTCATGTTATGCTGAGTGCAAGTTACAAAACGAACATGAGCAGCTAGTTCTGAGGGTGTCCTTGAATATTATGATACGTAAAACATCAACCACACTTATCAGTGGTTTGTGATAAATATCCTGGTGGCTTTTTAGTTGAAAACTTCCCGTTAATCCGACGGAAGCTCTATTCCGCCTTATCATAAAATACCGTGCCGGGTATGTCTAAAAGGCGCTTTGGTTACTTTATTATCACCAACCGTTCGGTGGCGGCAGATGTGGCTGTTTGCAACCGTACATAATAACACCCAGGAGCCTGATTGATCAGATTTATTGAGTTCTGTGTTTCATTTAAGGTTTGCTCCCAAACCTTTTCTCCATTGGAATTATAAATTTTAGCCGTAATGCTGGTTTCATTATCCGGTATTCTGGTTGAAAAATTACCGGTGGATGGGTTTGGGGCTAATGTAAAATTTAAGGAATCATTGACTGCAAAAGTATCTATTAATTCAAGTAGGTTACCGAAAGGGGCATTCCCGGTAGAATTGTCAAAGTCTGCAACAACGGCTTCATTACCCGTTAAAAAATTATATGAAAAGATTATACCACCGGCGGTTCCTCCTTCTATGGTATTACCATAAATCAACCCATTTCGGGCCAGCACTGGGTCTCCGTAAGGTTCGTTGCCGTCGGACCCCGATTCAAAATCATGCAGCACCATTACATCATTTGTAAAAAGATTAAACTTGATAATTGTACCATCACCTAAGCCGGCAATATTTACAGTTTTTCCCCGGCTTGTTAGGGCACACAGAAATGTATCATTAACCTGAATAAAGGAACCCATAGGCCAACCACCAGTAAAGCCATTGTCAAAATAATGTAAAACCTGGTAAGCATTACTGTCGGGGTTATAACTAAAAATAACTCCTTCACCCTGATTGGGGGAAGGCATTCCGCAGGTCATGCCGTATAATAACCCAGTGCTTGCCTGTAAAAGGCTTCCAGCTGGGAGCGCACCATCCCCAGAGCCACCAAAATCATGCAGGTTTCTAAAGTTACCGGTAAGCGGATTGTAACAAAAAATGGTCCCATTACCACCATTAAAACCACCGCCCTCAGCCATCCCGTAAAGAAGGCCGTTGTTTGCCTGAATAAGATTTCCATTAGGCGATGAACCAACTACTTGCAAAACGGTAAAAACACCTGTTGCAATGTTATAACTAAACAGAACGCCAACACCACTTCCATAGCTGCCATTAGTCCAGGAAGAGAGAGTTAATCCATATAATAAACCATCTGATGCTTGCAGCAGGGAGCCATAAGGTATTGCTCCGTCCCTTTGCCGGTTCGATCCGAAATCATGCAAATCTGTATATGTGCCTGTTATTGGATCGAAGCTGAACAAATTGCCATCACCGTCATATAACTGGCCAGACCCGGAAGTACCGCCATACGCAGTCATTCCATATAAAAGGCCATCGTTGGCTTTAATAAGTGAGCCGCGGGGGCTTTGCCCATCCATACCATTTCCAAATTCGTGCTCAACATTAAAGTTGCAGGATAAAGTATTATAACTGAATAAAGTACCTGCCCCATGGCTGCCTCCCATAGATGTTAATCCCCATAATACCGGAGACTGGCCTAATATTACAGTACGCATAATCAAGGCAAAGCAAATGGGGAAGAATGATTTCATTACTACAGCTTTATATCAAAAATAAACAATTTATTTTTGCTACAGCAAGCATTTTTATCAAAGGTTTGACGATGTTGTGTTAATAATTGATAGTAGAGTTGTTACAAAACTCTGCTTAATACACCTTAGAGCAGTTGCAATAAATTTTTATTGCTCCAAAAGCCCCTGTTTTATGAGGTACTCCGCAATCTGCACGGCATTGGTAGCAGCGCCTTTGCGCAGGTTATCAGAAACTATCCAGCAGTTTAAAGTATTTGCCTGGCTTTCATCGCGGCGGATGCGGCCTACGAAGGTGTCGTCTTTATCGTGCGCCAGAATAGGCATGGGGTACTTGAGGTTCTTTACGTCATCGTATACAATTACACCGGGTGCTTTTTCAAGTATGGCGCGCACATCAGCTACGGTAAAGTCTTTTTCAAATTCGATGTTTACAGCTTCGCTATGGCCACCTACAACCGGAACACGAACGGTGGTTGCTGTCAGCCTGATGGAGTTATCGCCCATTATTTTGCGGGTTTCGTTTACCATTTTCATTTCTTCCCTGGTGTAGTCGTTTTCCAAAAACACGTCAATGTGTGGCAACAGGTTTAAATCTATCTGGTAGGCATAGGCACGGTTGCCTTCAATACCATTTCTTTCGTTCATTAGCTGGTCAACCGCATTTTTACCGGTACCGGTTACGCTTTGGTAGGTTGAAACCACTACGCGCTTAATTTTATAAACATCATGCAGCGGTTTTAATACTACAACCATTTGTATGGTTGAGCAGTTAGGGTTGGCAATAATTTTATCGTTTTTAGTTAACACACCGGCATTAACTTCAGGCACCACCAGCGGAATATTGGGTTCCATACGCCATGCGCTGCTATTGTCAATAACCACGGTGCCTACTTCGGCAAATTTAGGCGCCCACTCTTTTGAGGTTGAACCACCTGCGCTGAACAAAGCCACATCAGGCCTTTTGGCAATGGCATCCGTCATGCTGATTACTTCGAATTCTTTATCCTTAAACTTTATCTTTTTACCTACCGATTTTTCAGATGCCACCGGGTACAATTCAGTAACCGGAAAATTTCTTTCAGCCAATACCTGTAACATTTTTGAGCCTACCAGCCCGGTAGCGCCAACTACTGCAACTTTCATAATGTGTTTTTATTTTGAGGTGGTAAAAATAAGGTAATTGGGCGGGTGGAGGGAGGATTGGGGTAAAAAATTGTCAAAAATTTAGAGCTACGCTAAGGCACTATAGAAACAAGACAGGTATCAAACCACATTAACAAGGAAGAACGCTCTCCTTATAAATGCCTCCCCCATTTAGTGATGAAATAATTAAATAGAAAAATAAAGCAAAACAGGGAAAATTTAATATTATTGCTTATCGGAATCAAAAAAAACTTAAAAGTAAACGCCATGGGAAAGATTTTTAAATGGATAGGAATTGTTTTTGCGGTAATAATAGTATTAAGTTTAATTGTCAGCCTTTTTTCAGATGATAAGCCAAAGGCTAAATCAGAGGAAACAAAAACCAAAGAAGAAACCCCTTTGCCAGGGTCAACGGCATATAATAATCAAGAAAAGGGAAGGTTGGAAAACGAACTAAAGTCGTTTGAAAAGCCATTTGTTGACAGCGCATATCAGGGAAGCGCCATTTCTCTTGCAATAGAAGGCGCCATTTTTACAGACTGGGCAAACCTGATAAAAAAAGCGGATAGTACGAATGATGAGGCTATAAAGAAATTGGCGCTTACACTAAAAGGAAAAGTATCAGACTTACAAGTAAAGCAGTTCCCCAAAATGAGAAGGGAATATGCCGATATAATGGCAAAAAAAGTTTGGGAGAACGATGTTTATGTTTCAATTGAAGACCCACACAGCACTGTGCTAAATATTACCGGAAGTGTTTTTGCTACTAATAAGAACATATCAGATATACAGCAAAAGATATCGGACGATATTAACTGGTTGCGGTTTAAAGATGTCAGATACAGATGGTATAAGGGTGAAGATGAATATACCCATTACGACATTAAATCTCTTTCAGATGCGGATGTTGTGGCTATATTTTAAGCAAATGTGAAAACAAACTGCAGGTTTAATTGTCCCGGGCTGGCTGCAATCGTCAGCTTCTTCCTCAGTAACTCCTGCTCCTGCGGGTTGTGGGTTTGTTTAATTGCAGCCTCACAGACCTTGCCTATGCACACATGTTTAAGAACAGCCTTGCGCATTTAGGCCATCGCCCCGGAGGGGCCGTCTGTTTGTAGTGAACAATATCGGCTTAATAGTTGCGCACATTGGTGCCGCCTGTGAGAGTCTACAGAACAGGAATTGCCCAAATGCAACAGGCGGCATCTACGATGCGCAATGAATGTGAACCTATTTACTACAAACAGACGGCCCCTCTGGGGCGCAATTCAGATTCTGATAGCAGAGAAAAAGATTAGCAGACAAAGCGTTGGCATAAACAGATGGAAAAATGTGTATAGGCAAGCACACACACCGGGCGCGGCGTTATACAAATAGTGATTTTGCAGGGAGTGAGCTTTTTAATTTCTTCTATTGCCTGCTACTTTGAGCGCGCAAACGACATAAGCAGACCGGCTTTGGTTTCGCCCTTTAAGGGGCTACTCTGTAGCGGAAACTGGAATGTCCCCCGCTGGCGCTTGTCTATGCACACATCCTGTTTAAAGCAAATTTGTTCTCTTTATTCAGCTAAAAGTGTGTTTTATTTACGTGTCTCAACCCCTTCCGTCCCCGAAACGGGGAGACCAAAGCCAAAAACCGATACAAGGTTTGTCGTCACCGCTTGGAGTTGGCTGTTTTGCCCTGGTTTCCCCGTTTCGG
>PMXD01000148.1:0-17106 GCA_003165895.1 Bacteroidota bacterium
AGGGAAATTTGTCGTACACCCGAATAAGCATTCCCTCAATACTACTCGAAAAAAATCCGTATATTTATCCAATGTTATCGGCTCAAAAAACAATAGACCCAATTTTTATTTTTTCGCTATATAAAAATCCAGAGAAAGTAAATGATGCTTTTTTGTTTGAAAAAGTAGAAAATCTAATTGATATAATAAAAGCCCGGGTTTCCTCCAAGGGAATAGACTATACATGCAACAGTCTTCACAACGAATTGTGGGAGTTAAGAATTGAAGTTCTTCCAAGAATCAAAACTTTTGGAAACTTTGCATCAGTAGTTCAGGAGGCCACTACTAATGAGATTATTTTCTCAAAATACCTCACTACCGAATTGGATAAAACGAGAGCTGATTGTCTTTTATTTTATTCCACCGTCCTATCGTCCGTAATAAGCAAAAGCAACATACCTCAGGATATCGAATTTAAGGTAGAAGAAATCAATTCTCAAAAAGAATTATTAAAAAATTTATTGGAGGTCTACGAACGTTACGGGTTAAAAGATGCGCGAAATCTTTTAAATTACTTCACGAGTTCATTAAATTTTGAGTGCGCTTTAATTATTAGTTTCTTATTAAAGGATAGTATTATACCACCTGTAGATAACATTACTAAAGAAGCAGTTCTGAGCCTAAAGGATTATATAGTACAATTTGCCTTCAATTGTGGGGTAATGAATTTATGGGAACCAACATCAGACGATAAAACAGAACTGGCCCAGGATGCAAAAAAACTTCTTGTCAATTATGCTTTAGAAAAGAATAGTGTAAAGGTCCCGGATTCTACTTTGGGAGAACTTACGAATTATATTGAAGACATTTGGAAGGTTGAGGCTGTTTTAGGTGAGAAATTTGTAAAGGAAAGATTAACAAACTCCTCTTTTTTGGGTAAAAATGATTTAGAGCGTCTTTTTAAAGAATCTAAATTGCTTTTCTATATCAGCAATGATAAAAGCAGGGTTTTTGCTTTGAGTTATAGTGAGTTCGAAAAAAAATATGGCCCTTTGGTAGAGGTTAGCGCGCTAGATGCATTTCGAGAATTGGGTATCGATATATTAACCGAGGTTACAGAAAAAGGTGAATTGAAAATAGATGCCCAAACCGACAAATGAAGAAATAAAGGAAATGGGCGGACTAGCCAAACCTTTTGAAAGGCTAAATAAGATCAGAGGCTCTTATTTAGTTCCTTTAACTGGTGAGGAAAATTCATTTAAGAAAGATATTTATGACGCTACGGAGGATGATTTCCCTCCGAATGTAGTGAAAACTTCGATGCAAAATATTAAGCGTTATCAAAGCTATATGAGTGGCTCAGATTTGGCCATAAAACGTTCACATACATACCTTTGGGTAATTGACAGTGAAGGACTCTTTATCATTATTGAAGGCACTCCAAATTCTGAAGCTGAAAGAAAATGCGTTTGTCACACAAATATTACCGTTGGGAAACCGGCTTGCCGGGGTGGTGAAATGTGGTTTGTTGATACTGGTGGGATTGCCATCAACTTCAATTCCGGGAGATATGGGTTTGCAAGTTCTGAAGAGAAACAAAAAGTGCTTGCTTATCTAAGACAAAAGGTCAAATACAATATTGTTGAAGTATTTTAGCAGAGATTCCGCTTTAACTTCTGTCCTGGTATTTCTTTCTTTTTTGAACTAAACCCATATAGCTTTGTTTTAAGAAATTGGACAAATCTGAAGTCCTTCTCCTTTTGAGAAGCCTGTCCCGATTTTTTTGTCGGGGAGATTTAGGATGAGGCTGCCTTTTTTAATTTAATTGTTGTAAAATACTGTGAAACACCTAGCCTATCTCAATAAATATTTTTTTCGTTACAAATGGAGGATATCTGCGGGTATCTTTTTTGTTATCTGCGCAAATGCTTTAAGCGCCTATAATCCCATTATTACCAAACACGCAGTTGACCTGCTTGCCACTACCCTTAAACAAGTAGCAGGCAGCCAACAAAACAGAGAACTTGTTTCGGGGCAGATTGGCCATCAGATTTTGTTCCTGTTTCTTAAATACCTGGGGGTAGCTCTGTTAGCCGGCATGTTCACTTTTTTTATGCGCCAAACCATTATAGTGGTTTCGAGGTTAATAGAATTTGACCTCAAAAATGATATTTACGACCATTACCAGCAACTTGACCTTGCCTTTTACAGAAAGAACAACACCGGCGACTTAATGAGCCGGATTACCGAAGACGTAAGCCGCGTGCGCATGTATTGCGGGCCGGCTATTATGTATTCGGTAAACTTGTTTTTTACTATTGCTTTTGCCATTACCTCTATGCTTATTATGAACCCCACCTTAACCATGTGGGCACTGATACCGCTGCCGGTTTTATCGGTTATCATTTATTTTGTAAACGAGCTGGTTGAAAAAGCCAGCACCCGTATACAAGCAAAGCTTTCAGACATGACTACCGATGCCCAGGAAACTTACTCAGGTATCAGGGTGGTTCAGGCTTATGTGCGCGAAAAAGAAATGATGAAGCACTTTGCCGAAGAATCGGAAGAGTATAAACAACGGCAGATAAGCATGGCAAAAATCGACGCCATCTATTTTCCTTCCATGACTTTTTTAATTGGCTGCAGCATCATCATAGTGGTATTTGTAGGCGGCTTGCAGGTAGCTGCCGGAAAGTTAAGCCCGGGCGGCCTGGCTGCGTTTTTAATGTATACCAATATGCTGATGTGGCCGGTAAGCTCATTAGGTTGGGTAGCTTCTATGATACAAAGGGCCATTGCATCGCAAAAGCGGATTAACGAGTTTCTGGATTATAAAAGCGGGATTACAGATGCACAAGGAATTGAAGAGGAAATTAAAGGAGAAATAACTTTCGACCACGTTTCATTTACCTATCCCGATACGGGCATTAAGGCCTTGGTGGATGTGTCATTTAAAGTTGAGCCGGGCCAGCGTTTGGCTATCATAGGCCGTACAGGTTCAGGCAAATCAACCATAGCCGATCTGATGATGCGGATGTACGACCCAACCTCAGGTAAAATTCTGGTAGACAACATTGACATAAAACAAAGGCAACTGGGCAGTTACCGCCGCCAGATTGGTTTTGTGCCACAGGATATTTTCCTGTTTTCTGAAACTATAACCGAAAACATTGGTTTCGGCCTGCCGGAAATACACAAGGAAACGGCTAAGCGCTATGCTAACTATGCTTCCATAGGCGATGAAATTGAAAGATTCCCCGAAGGATACGAAACTGTAGTTGGCGAACGGGGTGTAACTCTTTCGGGTGGGCAAAAGCAGCGAATATCTATTGCCAGGGCCCTGGTTAAACAACCCAATGTACTGTTATTGGATGATTGCCTGAGCGCCGTTGACACCGCCACCGAAAAACAGATACAGCAAAACCTGGATATAGTTTTGGCTGGCAAAACTGCCGTAATTATAACACACCGCATATTTGCACTGATGCATTTTGACAACATAATAGTGTTGGAAGACGGCCGGATTGCCGAACAGGGAACACATAGCGCCTTGTTGAAAAAGAGAGGCGTATACGCCGATATTTACGAAAAGCAACTGAGCGAACAAAAAGAAAAAGAAGAGGTAATACCCGGGTTGGTACAATAATTGTTAAGATATAGATTGGAAATACGACAAAAATTCTAACTTTAATTAAATATTGATTGACTAACAGAACCTAAAACCTTCGAAACGTGGAGAAAGAGAACAGCAATGGTGGAAAGTATAGTGGCTTTTTTAGCAAGAAATTGAAGGCAGGAAAACGGAGGACTTACTTTTTCGATGTAAGGAGCACTAAACAGGGAGATTTCTTTTTAACCATAACCGAAAGCAAAAAGAAATTTGAGGGCGATGGTTACGATAGCCATAAAATTTTCCTTTACAAGGAAGATTTCAAAAAATTTCTGGAGGCATTGAACGAAACAGTTGATTATATTAAAACTGAACTGATGCCTGAATACGATTACGATTCAGAGCGCCCGGTAAGAACAGGAAACGAGGGACATGGGGACGAGGGCTCTTCTGAGAACCATCAAAAGCGTCACAGAGAAGAAGAAACACCTGAAAAGGAAAAGCAAACGCCTAAAACTCCTTTAGCAGATTCCGACACTACTAATCCTACATCAACGCCTCATATCGGAGACGATGAACAAATGGACTGGAATTAATTGAATGTTACAACAGATAATAGAAAGCCATGAGCGAAAGCTGGTGGCTTCTTTTATTTCATACCCTTCATGTCTTTCGCACCGGCCATTGCAGAATCTGATTTTTGATGAGCTTCAAATTCGGCAATAACCTCCTCAGGCGATTTGCCCAGTGAGTTTAAAGTCATTCTTACATCTTTGGCAATGGGGTGATTGGGATAAACCTGCAAAAACATTTCGTACTTAGCTTTTGCCGAATCGAGGTTATGAATTTCATTCTCATAAATAAACCCCTGTAGAAATAAAGAGTAAGGCCGCTTAAAATAGTTGGGATAAGTGTTGTAAATGTTAGTGTATATTTCAATGCTTTTTTTCGGCTTGCGCATGTAACGATAAAAATCGGCCTCTTTAAACAGGTAGTTAGCGCTATTGGTATCATCAGGGTAAGCAGCAACATACGCGTCGTATGCTACCAGCAGGTCTTTAAGGCCCGACGTATCAATCTTGCCCCTTTTAGCGGCCTCCATGACTGATTTCTCCTTGTCATCAATAGCCTTCTTTTTCCAACCTTGTTTCGAGTTGCATGAGGCCAGCAAAACTATAGCTGCCAAAACACCAATTATTCTTTTCATCCTTAAAAATTTTACCGCGAATATAATAGGCCTTCCCATTGTTTTAAAATTGTTTGTTAACCTTTATGCGGCACGGGATGCTCCTAAAATGACTATCCGCATGTTTACCCAACTGTAGGCCGAGTGANNGATTTAGGTAAACATACGGATAGTCATTTGCTCCTAATCTAAAAGCTTACCGCAAACGGCAAGAGTTTCTCATCCCCCTGATGCCCGGTTTCTTCGAAACCGATCATCGTCCCCCTTCAAAGTGGGACTTTAATACAGCCCTCATTTTTGGTTTGCAGATTCATCATTCCAGGCAGTGACCACTAAATACCTTTGGGTTAATCAATACATGGTCGACTGCCCCAAGTCCCACTTTGAAGGGGGACGATTGTCATTTCCGCAGGGAATGGCAATCAGGGGGATGAAGAGCCTGGTAGCTATAAGCGGCAAACAAACTTAAACGGCAAATCAAGCCCGGTTATCGCCATCGCCCCTGCCTTTAAAAAAGCGCACTATCCAGGCCCCGGATGCGGCCACTGCCACCATTACGGGTTTTGCAAATTTGAGTAGTATAAGGCCTAATTTTGCCAATAGGCCAGTCTTTGCCAGCACTCCGCCAGCAATAAGGCCTACAATACCATAGGCAGCTACCTTATCCATACTGCTGTTAAACTCTTCATAAGTATTGCCGCTGGTAAAATTGGTAGCGGCAAGTATAGTGGGTGTTTGCTGCTTAATTTCAGCAAGTTGGTCTAAGCCACCAATGCCATTTAATACCAGCACACCTTTGCGGCCTAAAATACGGATGTTATAATTTAACCACTCCATCGTGTCGCCAATGTCCCTCAGTTTCTTGGCCCAATAAAGTTTATGCGTTTTAGCATCATAGGAAGGTGGTTCGGCCCAGCCGGTAAGCTCCATGGCTTTACTGCCTTGCTTTACACGCCCGTCGTTACTTTCTTCCACCTGCTTTTGCATTTGCACCAGCAGTTCATCATACTTTATATCCTTGGCATCGTCATCCTTTATATGTCCTTCTTCCTCGTAGGTAATTTCTACAGCCCAGCAACCCGGCATAAAAGGGTCTTTGTCTTCCGGAAAAAGCATACCTAGCGATGGTGCATAAGGGTTTTTCCATACGTTGTGTAAAACCGATGCAGCCTGCGGGCCATCCAGAAATTTAAACCCTGCAGGGATATTTAAAACAGCCACATCCCCTATTTTAACCTGGCCGGAGTTTTGGTATTTAAAAGTGTCAATCCTTGCCAGCAACGCCTCATAGCTCATGGCCGAATCTGAAGTGTTGTCAGGTTGGCTGCCCTTACCAACCAAAAACGAAGCCATCATAACAACAAAAGGGATAATAATCTTTCTCATGCATGCCCGGGTTTTATATTTCAGAATATCTGCAAATAAATACAGAACCAAATTACTTATTCTTTATAAATGAAAATAGTATTTTTCTGAAAATCTGCATATTTATTATGAGTTATGGATTAGATTGATAANNAAAACAGCAACCATTTTTTATACCATTTCCTTTGCTAAGGTTTTTGTAATCCATAACCCACATTATTTATTTTGAGGCATATACCACTCCCGGAAACTATACAGATTTTCAGATGCTTCCGTAAAATAGAAAAGGGCACCAACCGGTGCCCTTTTCTTTATATTAACCTGCGTTATACAGGCTGGATTATTTATTGAACATCCATCAGTTCTGTATCAAAAATAAGTGTAGCATTGGGAGGTATTACACCACCTGCGCCATTGGCCCCGTAACCTAAAGAAGCAGGAATAATAAGCTTGTATTTAGAACCTACATGCATTAACGCAATACCCTCATCCCAACCTGCAATTACCTGGTGCTGCCCCAGGGTAAATGGCAAAGGCTGGTTGCGGTCGTATGATGAATCGAATTTTGTGCCATCTGTCAGACGGCCTGTGTAATGCACCGAAACTTTTTTACCTGGTTCAGCTTTAGCTCCTGTTCCTTCCTTTTCAACTACATAGTAAAGTCCACTGGCAGTTCTAATTGCATTTGGATAATTCTTCTTTACAAAGTCTTCAGCCGACATGTTTTTGGCTTTATCTGCCTCTGCCTTTTGTGCAGTAAACTCGTCTGATTTCTTCTTTAGCAGCTCATCTTTCTTTGCCCAAACAGCAACGGCATCAAAATCTTTGGCTTCTTTACCTACACGGATTATTTTAATGCTACTCATTACTTCGCCGTTGTTAATCTGGGATATCAATGAATCTCCGGCAATTACGTGCCCAAAAATAGAATGTTTGTAATTTAACCACGCAGTTGGTGCCTCTGTAATAAAGAATTGCGACCCATTGGTGCCGGGGCCTGAATTTGCCATAGCAAACACACCCGGTTTATCAAACTTCAACGACAAATCAAATTCATCGCCGAACGAATAGCCCGGGCCGCCTGAACCGTTACCGGCAGGGTCTCCACCCTGTATCATAAAAGGCTGCGGAGTATGTATACAACGGTGAAAAGTAAGGCTATCGTAAAAGTGAACGCCGGCAGCTTTTGCCTTATTGGGCATTTTCCCCTCAGCCAGGGCAATAAAATTTGCTACCGTTACGGGAACCTTTTCATAGTCTAACTTGCCTAAGATTACTCCCTTTGATGTGGTGATTTCTGCGTATATGCCTGGTTCCATTTTTTTGGTTTTTTCTTTTCCTGCTGGTTTAAATGACGTAAGCACTATCATGAATATAAATAAATAAGGTATTTTCTTCATTTTTGGTGTTTTTGCGTTTTAAAAGTAATTGGTTATAAAATAGGTTTATTGTGGATNNAACCACCAATGTCGCGACAATTTTGTATGCACCCGTTTATTGTTTGTCTACTGAAACTAATTCAACATCAAAAACCAGGTCAGATTTAGCCGGAATATCTGCCCCCGGAGACTGGTCGCCGTAGGCCAGGTAAAAAGGAATAATCAGCTTGGCTTTGCCTCCTTGTTTCAACAGCGCAATACCTTCATCCCAACCCGGAATTACTTTACCAACGCCCAGCATTAAAGGCAAAGGCTGTCCACGGTCTAAGGACGAGTCAAATTTTTTGCCTGTCCACAAAGTGCCTGTATAGTGCACTTTCACATTTTCAAATTGCTCGGCCTGCGGCCCTGTGCCCTGGCTGGTAATTATATAATACAGGCCGGTAGCGGTTTTCTTAGCTGTAGGGTACTTAGCTTTTACTTTCTTATCCCACTCAGCCTGATAGCCTGCGTTTTGCTGCACAATTTGCGCTACCTGGGCAGCGTATTGTTTTTTAAAATCTGCTTTTTTCTGCGCCAAATCATCAACGGGTGGTTTANNTACAAAGGTTTTTGCAGCATCAAAAGCCTCAGCATCAGGGCCAACCCTTACAATTTTAACGCTGCTTATTTTTTCACCTTTTTCTACCTGCGAAATAGTAGCGATGCCCTGCACTGCATAACCGAACACACTATAGTGTCCGTCTAACTGCGGCGTGGCCTGAAGGGTAAGGTAAAACTGGCTTCCATTGGTATTAGGGCCGGCATTTGCCATAGCCAGGGTTCCTACGCGGTCATGCTTCAGGTCTGGTGCTATTTCATTCGCAAACTGATATCCCGGTCCGCCGCTGCCATTACCTGCGGGGTCGCCACCCTGGATAACAAAACCTGGCTCCACCCTGTGGAAAGTAAGGCCATCAAAATAAGGCTGGCCGGGCTTTTTGAAGGTGTTCTTTATTTTTCCTTCGGATAGGCCCACAAAACTGGCTACTGTAACCGGGGCTTTTTGATATTCAAGTTCGCAAACGATATCGCCCTTAGCGGTGCTTATTACCGCGTATAAACCCGGTGTGGTTTTCCAGTTCGGGTTGTCGGACGTAGGCGCTACAGCAGGGGCAGCCGGTGCCGGAGCAGTAGCGGGGGTAGCAGCCGTATCAGCTGGCTTATTGTTATTGCATGAAGTAAGTATACCAGCAATTAAAGTAAGTGCAACTATAAAAGGCCTCGTAATTCTATTCATATAGTTTTATTTTGAAAAATCCATTGACTCCAGCGATTCTAAAAACTTCTTTTCGGTATTAGCCAGGGTTGCAGTGCTCATACCGCCTGCTGCATTTCTATGCCCTCCGCCATCAAAAAAACTGCGGGCAAATGTATTAACATCCACTTCTCCGCGCGAGCGAAATGATATTTTTACTTTATCAGGCTCCTCGCTAAAATAAGCGCACATTTTTACCCCTTCAATTTTAAAGGGATAATTTACCAAACCCTCGCTATCGCCTGACTGCAAATTAAATTTTTTTATCTCAGCCTGTGTAACCATCATATAAGCCACCTGGTTATTCTTTACAAGTTTTAACTTCTCATTCAGGCAATAACCAAAAAACCTGAGCCGGGTTTCGCGAAATATATTATTTACCTTCTCGCTTACATAATCAGGTTTTGCCCCTTTTGCAACAAGCGCTGCCGCTACAAGATGCGCATTGGAGGTGGTGTTATTGAACTGAAAAAAGCCATTATCAGTTGCCAGGCCAACGTATAAACATTCAGCAATTTGGGCATCCACCAGTTCGGCCTGGCCCATATCGGCAATAATATCATATACCATTTCGGCGGTGGCGCAGTAGCCGGTATCAGAAAACGCAAGGTCAGCAAACGATTCAGGCTGCTGGTGGTGGTCTATCATTACTTTATAGGCCGCAGCAGATTTAATAACCTCACCCAGGTTCTCGAGCCTGCTTAAAGCATTAAAATCGAGGCAAAAAATAAGGTCCGCACTCTTAATCTTAGCATCGCACATTTTTTTGCCTATGCTGTTCTCGTACACCATAATGCCATCGGTGCCTTTTATCCATTTCAGGTTAACGGTATAAGCATTGGGCGAAATAAAACTAACCTCATGCCCCAGCTTTTCGAGAAAGAACTTAAAACCCAGCGATGAACCCAGCGCATCGCCATCGGGGTTGCGGTGAGTAACTATAACCACGTTTTTTGGAACCGCGAGTATATCTTTAAGCTGGGCTATATGAGCAGGTAAAAATTTCATTGAAGGTGCGAATGTAGAAAATTACATTAATTGTTATGGATGTAAGAAATCTAAACACCGTACAGGTAGAACTGAAAAATCGCTATTTTTGAATAAATTAAGGCATTACGAATTTTACACAGCATATAGAAGCGGATAACCTTACGAGTGATTTCCTTGACTATGTCAAGAAAATGTTCAAGGGTAAGAAAATAAAATTGACTATCGAAACGGAGTTAGATGATACTGCTTATTTGATGGCTAGCCGGCCAAACCACCAACGTTTGCTCAAGTCTATAAAGAATGTAAAAAAGCGGGAGAAGTTAGTTCGGTTAGATAAGCATGAGTTAAAAAAACTGCTTGCATGAGAGATGTTTTACTGGAAGCAGCGGCGTTTGAGGATATCCAATTCTGGGCAAAGAATGATCAAAAGCTTTTGAAGAAAATTATAGAATTGCTTGCTGACATTCGAAAAACTCCTTTTGCCGGAATAGGCAAACCGGAAGCCTTAAAATTTGATTATAAAGGTTTCTGGTCTGGCAGAATTAGCGATGAACATCGTTTGGTATATACAATAACCAACGAAGAAATTGTGGTAATTGCGTGTAGATACCATTATCAAAAGTGATTTGGCGCCAAACCACCTCAGTAAAAGAAAATCAGAAAAAATAATTGACTAAGACTGTTGCCCAAC
The DNA here is from genome assembly GCA_003165895.1 of Bacteroidota bacterium. GTDB lineage: Bacteria > Bacteroidota > Bacteroidia > Chitinophagales > LD1 > Bog-950. The sequence continues at coordinate 10,498 of PMXD01000148.1, forward strand.
CTCGTTTGAGGCTGCAACCTTTAACCTCCACGTAGCCCTTATTTTACCCGCGTTTTTTATAATGTCCACCTGTCCTTCGCTTGCTTTACTTAAAAAACCGGGTAGTCCGCTGAGGTTGGAGTAATCCCCACCCGCAGCCTTGTCAATAACCAGGCCGTTGTCATTGAATAACTTTTCTGCCGCTTCAAAGCTTTCAAACTTATTGTCTTCTATTTTATGCGTATCATAGAACCCCTGCAAAGCTTCAGTTACCATTATATTGCGCTGGTCAATATCCTTCCGGATATATATATCAGCTACTATCCAATATCCGCCCCGCTCTTTAAGGACATTATGAATGATACCACATAACTTCTTTTTCTCTTCAGGATTTAAGTACATCATCAGGCCTTCGGTTAATATGGCTACTTCGCCCGGTGGAAAGAGGTTGATAGTGTCTTTAAATTGCTGTTCATCCAGTGCATTTAAAGCAAAGGTCTGTAGTTTCCCCACAGGCTTAAAATCTTTGGCAGTAAAGGCATCAATAAAATTCTTTTTAATGTCAATAACCTCAGGCAGATCGGTATCGATATAATTGACATCCTTGTGCATAATTAAATCCAGTCCCCGAAACGAAAATCCTGAGGATAGCTCCAGCACATTGCTAATGGGCACGCCATTAAGCAACTCATCAATACTCCGGTACCTGGATTCAAAGTGCATCAGCCGGGCATTGAATGAAAAATCCATATCGGCAAGGTTTGCAATGTATTCTTTAGGATGTAACATCAGCTCCGCCGCCTGCCGGGCAAAGGGTATTTCAGTAAATCCTTTTAACAGCAGTAATTGTTTGGCCGATGGGCTTATTGAACTGTAATCTCTGTTACGTGTTTCTTCGGTTGGGGTGTTATTCATTTCGGAAAATTAGTAAAAGGTTTGAAAGAGAGGAAAAATACAAGCCTCTCCCGCCCATCGCTTCGCTTGGGCACTCTCGCGTAAGGCGGGATGAAACACCTCTCCATTCTTCGAATAGAGGGGAAATTAGCGCTATCTTTTCCCTCTCTATCGCTTGCGATGGAGAGGGTGGTCGCACAAAGTGCCGACCGGGCGAGGCTTGTATTTTGCCCTTCATTCAATCACATTGCAATTTCAGCATTATATTTATCGCAATGAAGCAACTCTTCACTGCTATATTTTTATTGTGGGCCATTGTTTTGCTTGCGCAGCAGGAAACAGGCGCATTACACGGCAGGGTCATGTCGGGCAAAGATACTTTGCAGCAGGCTTCGGTTATGTTGCTTAAAACTGCATTTGGGGTCAGCGCCGGTAAATACGGGGAATTTGAGATAAAGGATATCCCACCGGGCAAATACCAGTTGCGGATAACATTTATTGGTTACGAAAATTTTCAGCAGGAAATAGAAATCAAGACTGGTGAAACATCTATAATAAAGGCTGAACTGACTCCGCTTACCTCGCAAATAAACGAAGTGGTTGTAACCGGCAATATGAAAGAAGCAAGCAAGCTAAACAGCGTTACACCGATTGATGTTTATACCACACAGTATTTTCAGCGCAACCCCACCAATAACCTGTGGGACGCCCTGAGCTTTGTAAATGGCATTTTCCCCGATGTAGATAATGGCGTGGCCAATACCAGCGATATACAGATAAACGGCATTGAAGGAAATTATACTGAAACATTGATTGACGGGGTGCCTGCCATGAACGGACTGGCAGGTAATTATGCGTTTACAGCTTTCCCTATGAGCATAATTGATAAGGTTGAGGTTGAGAAAGGGGCATCGGGTACTCTATATGGTAGCGATGCCATGGCCGGGGTAATTAATATTATTACTAAAAACCCCGACAACGCACCCACATTTTATACCAACGTGGAGTTAACCAGCTACCTGGAAACAAGTGAGGATTTATCTGCTTCGTTTAAGTTGAAAAAGGTGAGCGCCCTTTTTAGTTTGAGCGGCGAAAACATGAATACCCGCTGGGAACTGAACCCCGAAAAAGACGGGTTTATGGATATACCGCTTACCAACAGGTTGAACTTTTTTAATAAGTGGAACATAGCCCGCAAAGACGACCGCGTAGCTACTATTTATGCCCGCTATTTGTTTGAGGACCGTTTTGGCGGACAAATGGATGCACCGCGCAGTGCTATAGGCAGCAATACCTATTATACCCAGTGGATACGCACCAACCAATGGCAGGCGGGCTTTAAATACCAGTTGCCGCTGAAAGAAAAAGTAATGCTGTTGGCTGATTACAGCGAGCATTATCAAAATGCTTATTTCGGTAATCTGTATTACACCGGCAGGCAACGTGTGCTTTTTACCCAACTTAGCTGGAGTAAAAAAGTGGATAAGCAGAATGAATTGCTGATGGGGGTCAATTACCGGTTGAAGTACTATATTGACAACACACAGCTTTCTGATAAATATATTACCGGCACCGGGCCTACATCGCACATTGCAGGTGCTTTTATGGAAGACGAGATTTCGATAGCGGAAGGCCATAAACTGGTTTTAGGCTGCCGGTTTGATTACAATAACCGGGTGGGACCTTTTGCCACTCCACGGGCAGATTATAAATGGAATTCGAAAGATGAACAGAATGTTTTCAGGTTCGGGCTGGGTACCGGTTACCGGGTGCCAGACCTGTTTAACGACGGTTATGGCGCCATGGCCCAGGGACTGAAAGTGGTTATACCGGTGAGGTTAACCCCTGAATCGGACCTGACGCTAAATGCCAATTATACACGTGTGCAAAAGCTGCCATTTGGTATTCTGAGTTTAGATGTAAGTGCTTATTACACTTATTTTATGAGCTACATTGACCCTGATTACTCGGTGAACGGGGAGGTGATTTATTACAATTCGAAGAACGGATTGGACGCACCCGGGTTTAGCGGCAGCGCCGATTTTGTTTTCCAGTTTCCGCTAAAAGTAGGTATCAGCTTTTATTATGTGGATGTATGGGAAGTGGATACCGTTAATGGCGTAAGGGTGAAAAGCTGGACCCAACACTCCCCGCACTTAACCACCGATTTTTATTTAAGCTATGGCATTCCCGCTGCAGGCCTGTCGCTGGATTGGACCGGATATGTTATGAGCCCCATGTTGCTGGTTACAGAAAATAACGATTACCGGCCAGCCACGTCACCCTGGTATACCATACAAAACATACAGGTAACCAAAAAATTCAAAAAGGGAGTGGAAATTTACTTTGGCATCAAAAACCTGTTCAATTTTATGCAGAGCAACCCCATTATCCGGCCATTTGACCCGTTTAACAGGTATGTAAACGTTAACAACCCCAACGGATATGTGTTTGATACAGAATACGGATTCATATCTAACGAAGGGATTAAGGGATTTGTGGGATTCAGGTACACGTTTCATTGAGTTCGGAGTGTTCAGGTGCGCAGGTGTTCATGTATTAACGTTGTTGCATTGAACGTTCCTACTCGTTAAGAACTATAAGCAGAAAATATGGGTGCATATCAAATTGTCGCTTTAATTNNAACACGTTAACACATTAACACAATGAGCGACACAGTTCAAATAGAAGACAGCTGGAAAAAAGCTTTGGCAGACGAATTCAGCAAACCCTATTTTGGGGACATCAAGCAATTTATTTTGAACGAAAAGGCAAAAGGTAAGAAGGTATATCCACCGGGACCGTTGGTGTTTAATGCGTTTAACTTAACCCCCTTTGATAAAGTAAAAGTGGTCATTATCGGGCAAGACCCCTACCACGGAGAGGGGCAGGCACATGGTCTTTGCTTTTCGGTGCCTGTTGGTGTAAAACCCCCGCCATCGCTGGTGAATATTTTTAAAGAGATTAAAAATGATTTGGGAATTGACCCGCCTAACCATGGCAATTTAGAGCACTGGGCTAAACAAGGAGTGCTGTTACTCAATGCTTCTCTTACAGTTAATGACGGGGAACCCAACTCGCACGCAAAATGCGGCTGGCATACGTTTACCGATGCCGTTATAAAAAAGATATCGGACGAAAAAACAGGGGTTGTGTTTCTGTTGTGGGGAAAGTTTGCGCAAGATAAAGCGGCCTTAATTGACAGCACCAAACATTTTATATTAAAATCAGCCCACCCCTCTCCTTTCTCAGTTACCCGGTTTTACGGTTGTAAACACTTTTCAAAAACCAACGAAATTTTAAAAAAAGAGGGAAAGGAACCTATTGACTGGAAGCTTTAAAGGCAAGTATTTAGTATCGAGTATTAAGTATTTAGACAAAGACNNTCTTAATACTTTATACTATATACCTAATACTAATCCGGTATTATCTTCAGATTCTGAAAAATCTTGTACGCTATATCCATCCGCGCATTTTCAAAATAAGGATTACCGGGGTCAGTGCTTTGTATACAATTGGCAAAAAAGAAAGTGTCGTCTTTGGTTTCTATATAGCCTACAAACCAACCTATGTCCTCATTGTCCTGCTCAGCCCAACCGGTTTTACCTTTTAAGCTATATCCCAGGGTATCTTCAATTTCCATCATACCCTTCACCTTTTCCATATTTGCTGCTGAAAAAGGTAATTTATGTTCATATAACCTGCGCATAAAAGCAACTTGCGCATCGGAGCTTATTTTTAAACCACCATTCTGCCAAAACTTAGGAATGCCACCGGTGGTATCATCATTCCCATATTGCACTTTATCCAGCCATGTTTTTATTTCCGGCTGGCCAATGTTTTGCGAAAGAACCTCGTAATAATGAACACTTGAAGACTGGTAGGCCGCTTTGGCTTCACGTTCGGGTTTCCAGGTTGTTTTAAGTTCAGTAACATCCACACCGGGACTTTGAATATTTCCGGTTTCAAAACCAACCAGCGATAAAAAGAGCTTAAACGTGCCACCCGGCGGATAGGCCTGCTGCGCCTGGGCCTGGTTATAATAAATGTATTTATCCTTCTTCAGGTCGTACAATACAAAATTGCCCGAAAGGCGGTATTGACTGTAATATTTGGCAAAATCGCTCCGGTTTTCAACGCAGGTTTTACTCTTACATCCGCTCAGGATAAGAACTACCGCAAAAATAATATGTAAGCTAATTGATTTCATAACCCACCGTTGGTTCCAAATATAACAAGCAAATTATTTTCACCGCTCACTTTATCAACATTATTAAAATATCAAATGCCTGCTATGCCGTATCACGGGAGATTAAATGCCTTTAACGCAAAAATGAATATTTATTGCATCCATGTACAACTTAATGATGAGGATTCGTTTATGACCATTCTTACTTGTCCTGCTGCTTTATGTCAGCTTTGGCATGTTCTATCTGCTTTATCTTTACACTAAGGCAATGGGGGCATAAACATCCGGCACCTTCGGTTATAGGCACCACGTTAGGCAACGCGGTGCACCAGCAGGTTCCGGAAGGTTCAGTGGCGCCACATTTAAAGACGGCACCGCAATTTGAACACGTTTTGTCCTTAATCATGACGCAATTTAAAGTTTATGATTCAATGTCATTAAGTTAAGNNGCAAAGCTTAACTTAACGACATTGGTTTATGATTAATTACTGAATAACGGGGAGCCGATAAATGGTAAAAAACACAATGCTATAAACACAAAAACGTTATTAATACATTTAAAAGAAGTATTTATGAAAACAGCGCTAAAAGCAATATTTACAATCGGCATCTTATGCGTACTGCAAAGTGTATACAGCCAGTGTAGTGAAACCAAAGAATCCTTAAAAAAGACCTCAGGAGCTGTGGGTAATTCGGTAGCCATCGAGTTAAAGAACCTTTCAGAAAAACCGGTAACTATTTTTACCGGCAGAAGGGATGAGTTGAAGAATTCTAAAGCCATGCAAAAAACATACGCTGGTTTAAGCACCACTACGCTTTATACAAGCGTAAACGAGGTAGTTTGTATTATGAATGCAACTGGTGCAGTTGTGGTTTGCACGGATGTAAAGGCAGGCGTCACGGAAATAGAAATTGATGCGTCAGGTTCGGGAATTAATGGGAAATAAAACAAAACTGTAAACGGCTATTGCTATTTTCGGGGCAACCAGTTAACCTCTTCAGCCCCAAGATCTTTGGCCATCATGCGACTAAGCGTAAAAAGATAGTCGGAAAGGCGGTTCAGGTATTTGATAATCAGTGGGTGCAATTCAGAGGTCTGATGTAACGCCACAGTTAAACGCTCGGCCCTGCGGCAAACCGTTCGGGCAATATGGCAATACGAAACATGCACATGCCCACCGGGCAAAATAAAATTACGCAGAGGTTCCAGCTTTTCATCCATTGCATCTATAGCCTTTTCAAGTCGTTCAATATCCAATTCATGCAGGTCTGGTGCCTTTTCTGCCTGCTTATCGGAGCCTGCGGCTAATACCGAGCCGAGAGTGAATAAACGGTCCTGTATCTCCTTTAAAAGTTCGCGCGTAGCTATATCGGTGGTTACATCCCGCACCAGTCCAATCCAGCTATTCAACTCGTCAACGGTGCCGTAGCTTTCAATCCGCAGTTCGCTTTTCAAAACCCTTCTGCCTCCGAAAAGTGAGGTTTCGCCTATATCGCCGGTTTTGGTGTAAATTTTCATTTGCCAGTATTAAGTATAAAGTATTTAG
>PMXD01000148.1:17124-20274 GCA_003165895.1 Bacteroidota bacterium
TTACCGGTAGGCTCGTCGGCCAGTATAATGGATGGATTATTAACTAAGGCCCTGGCAATAGCTACCCGCTGCCTTTGTCCGCCCGAAAGCTCATTGGGTTTGTGGGTCATCCGCTCTTTTAAGCCTACCATGGCCATTACTTCTTCAGCCCGGGCTTTTCTGTCTTTGCTGCTCCAACCGGCGTAAACAAGTGGCAGTGCAACATTTTCAAGCGATGTAAGCCGCGGCAACAGGTTGAATGTTTGAAAAACAAAGCCTATCTCCTTATTTCTTACCAGCGCAAGCTGGTCATCGGTCATAGTTGAAACTTCGGTATTATTCAGGCGATATGAACCCGCGGTAGGCGAATCAAGGCAGCCCAATATGTTCATCAATGTAGACTTACCGGAACCCGAAGGGCCCATCAAAGCAACATACTCGTTTTTTTCAATAGACAGGGATACATCTTTAAGGGCAGAAATCAACTGATCGCCCATGATATATTCTTTTTTAATGTGCTTTATTTCTATGATTGGCATGTTACTCTGGTATCAGTTGCTTATTTCAAAAATTCCCGCCTCTCCCGGCCGGCACTTCGTNNCCCTCTCTATCGCTTGCGACGGAGAGGGTCGACCAGCGAAGCCCCGATAGCTATCGGGAGGGAGAGGCCAGTATTGGCTTGTTGCGTTAATCAATATCTATTTCTTAATAACTTTAGGCACTTTAAAATAATCCGAATCACGTTGAGGGGCATTTAGCAGGGCTTCCTCCTTGGTTACGGTGTCTTTAACCACATCTTTGCGCAAAACATTGGTCTCGTCGGTCATATAAATCAATGGCTCAACTCCTTCCACATCAATTTCTTCCAGCTTTTCAACCAGGTTTAATATCTTTTGCAGGTCCTTTTTCAAACCTTCTTTTGCCTGCGCGTCAAATTCAAGTTTCGAAAGCTCCGATAACCTGTCCACTAATTCATTATCTATCTTCATGCATTTAATTATTTTCGCTCGCCAAACCTACGTCATTCTGCCTTAATATAAAAGCGGCATCCTCATCCTAAATCCTTCTCCGGGGGAGAAGGACTTTGAACCGCACTATTATGGCAGTGAAGCGTATGATTAGACTGGCATTTTATAAAAAGGCAAGATTATTTTTATGTCGAAGGAAATAGTAGTTAGCGGAGTAAGGCCTACAGGCAGACAGCACCTGGGCAATTATTTTGGGGCAGTTGTGAATTTTGTGAAGATGCAGGAAATATGCGATGGCTATTTCTTTGTAGCAGATTATCATTCGCTGACTACTCACCCTAAAGCGGCCGACCTTAAATCGAACATAAAGCAGATTGTGGTTGAATACCTGGCCTGTGGATTAGATCCCAATAAATGTACCCTATACCTGCAAAGCGACCTGCCCCAGATACCTGAACTATACCTTATTTTTAACATGTTTTCGTACGTGGGTGAGTTGGAGCGCGAGGCTACTTTTAAGGAAAAAGTGCGCGAGCAGCCCGACAACGTAAACGCCGGGCTACTCACCTACCCCGTGCTTATGGCTGTTGATATTATCATACATAAAGCAGTAAAAGTGCCTGTGGGTAAAGACCAGCAACAACACCTGGAAATGACCCGCGACTTTGTAAGGCGGTTCAATAACCTGTATGGGGTTGAGTATTTCCCCGAACCACAGGCATTTAACTTTGGCGACACCCTGGTATCTATCCCCAGTTTAGATGGTGAAGGCAAAATGAGCAAATCGAAGGGCGAACAAACCTGCATTTACTTATCCGACGAGCCAGAGGCTATCCGTAAAAAGATAATGAGGGCCGTTACAGATGCCGGCCCGCAGGCGCCAAACTCAGTTAAACCTTTAGTCATTCAAAACATATTTGACCTGATGAAACTGGTTTCAGCCCCTGAAACCATTCAGTTTTTTGACGAAAAATACAATGACTGCACTATCAGATATGGCGACTTGAAAAAACAATTAGCCGAAGATATGGTTAAATTCGTTTCCCCCATAGGTGAAAAAATAAAGGAATTGAACACCAACGACAAAATGCTGAGCGAGATTATTGGTGATGGAGGCACAAAAGCCCGGGCCAGCGCCGCGCAAACAATTAAAGATGTGCGCGAAATTATTGGCATAAAAAGTTTCTGAGAGAAAAAGTATTTTTATTTTTAGGCACACACTGAATTAACGATTAGCATTCTTATTTTACATTTGGCAAACCGAAAGGCGGGGGAGTAACTATTTCAAGCAAAAAAATATGGCAAAGAAAGCAGCAGTAGATAAGAAGCTTATTAAGCACATTGCAATAGCGGGTAACATTGGCGCCGGTAAAACAACCTTAACTAAAATACTTTCAAAAAACTTTGGCTGGTTGCCGCAGTTTGAAGATGTAGAAAATAACCCATACCTGAATGACTTTTACGAGGATATGCCTCGCTGGTCGTTTAACCTGCAGATATACTTTCTGAATTCACGTTTCCGTAATATTATTGAAATACAGCGTGGCGAAGAGATAGTAATACAGGACAGAACGATACATGAAGATGCCATGATATTTGCACCCAACCTGCACAGCATGGGCCTGATGACCACCCGCGATTTTGAAAACTACACCAAGTTATACGAAACCATTTCTTCTCTTATCCGCCCGCCGGATTTGCTGATTTACTTAAAGGCCACCGTGCCCACTTTGGTAAACCAGATACAAAAACGCGGTCGCGAGTATGAAGATAACCTGCGCCTTGATTACCTGCGCCGTTTAAATGACTACTACGAAAAGTGGATAGCCAACTACAAAGACGGCCGCCTATTGGTAATTGACGTTGACCAGGTAAACTTTGCCGAGGATGAAGAAGCCCAGGGCGAAGTAATTAATAAGGTGAATGCCGAGCTTTACGGCTTGTTTTGATAATTAGTAATTAATAGCAGGTATTAAGTATTTAAACTAACATCCCTTACATCTTAACCCATCGTACCCGCTGTGTACTTTGCCCTTTAATTATTTCCGCCAGGTAAACACCAGGGACAAAGGTTGAAACGTTAATGGTATTATTTATACCACCTGCAATGGTTGTATAAAGCAGTTTCCCTTGTATATCAAAAAGCCGGATTGTGTATTTACCCGATTGGGCTATTTCTATACTTAAGGGCACCTCTAAAAAC
>PMXD01000063.1 GCA_003165895.1 Bacteroidota bacterium
AAAGATGTGTCCAAACCGTAGCTACCGGCAGGCAGGCACCCCCAGGGCAGCCCCTCCTGAATCAGGAGGGGAGTTTAATACAAACAGCCAAAAACAAAACGAGGCTGCCTTTTGGGCAACCTCGTTTTGTTTTATTCAACAGAATGATTATTTCTTCTTAGGAGCTTTTTTACCGTAAGTATAGCCGGGGCCTGTAAGAACTTGTTTTACTACTTCTGATTTTACGTTTTCAAACTCAGGTGCGTCTTCTGTTTTATCAACTATAATCTTGAATTCAACCCTTCTGTTTTGCGCACGTCCTTCAGGATCGTCTTCTCCGTTTGGTAACTCGTTAGGTACGGCAGGGTTTGTTTTACCAAACCACTTGGCTACTACGCGGTTTTCAGCAATTTTTTTCGTTTTGATAAGGAATGCCTTTACTTCATCAGCCCTTCTTTCCGAAAGTTTCTGGTTGTATTCGTCCGAGCCTTTGCTATCGGTATAACCTTGTATTTCTACCGAGTATCCCGGATGGTCGGTTAATATTTTAACCACTGAATCTATCTGCTCCTTGTAGAACGTTATGATGTTTGATTTATCGAAGGCAAAATACACATTAGGTATCTTGATATGGATTTTGATAATCGGGTCGATATAGAATACCTGGTCGATAGTATCGCGCTCTTCATCTTCGCTTACACTCAGGTTATCAATAGATGGCCAGTAACCGTCTTTGTTGCCATTGATTTTATATGAAGTAGAACGCTGAACAGGGAAAACAAAAGCTGCATCAGTTGTTTTTGCATTGGCAACAAAATCGAAGTTATTACCTGCAACTTTATACATAGATGCATCTACACCTTGTACCGGCGTTTTAGTTGCATCGCCTCTTTTTACATAATAACCTCTCAGGTAAACATCATGTAAAACGTTTACGCTCCAGATATCATCGCAGCAGGTAGCTCCGCGTGGCGAAGTAGTTCCTATACGGTTTGAAACCAGGAAACCTTTGGCCCCTTTATTATCTAAAGCGAAATAAAGGTCATCGGCTTGTGAGTTAATAGGCACGCCCAGGTTAATGGCAGGCGATGTCCAGTGGCCGGGGGTTCCGGTTATTTTATAAATATCCAAACCACCTATAGAGCCATGTCCGTTTGATGAGAAGTAAAGTGTTTTACTCTTCATATCGTACCATGGTGTTACTTCATCACCTATGGTATTAACTTCTAAACCGGCGTTTTGAGGAGCGCCGTAGGTTCCGTCTTTATTGATGGTAGAATAGTATATATCAAGGCCCTTAGCTCCTTTGCGGTCAGTAACGTAATATAAAATTGCATTGCTGTCTTTATCAATACCCCAGGCTGGCTCTGTGGTAGTGCCTTCAGGGTTGTTTATACCTTTAATTTCGGTAGGCACATTCCATTCCAGGTCATTCTTTTTGGTAGTTGTATAAATTTTACAATTTACCATGTTACTTAAATTCAAAGTATCAGGGCATTTTGTAAATATCATGGTTTTCTCATCCGGAGTTAAAATTGCATTGGCCGAATTAGCATGCAAATCATTTGGCGGGTAAGGCAACTGGGTTCTGTTGGTATAACCTTTACCAGCCTTTTCAGCCGTAAATATGGTTATATAATAATCTGCCTTTGAAGTAGTAAAGTCAACAGCAGTATCCGATTTCTGACTGCTAAAAATAATACGGTCGCCTTTTAAAGGTTTTGGAGCAAAATCCTGCAGCGGTGTATTGATACCGGAGGGGATTTTTTCAACTCTTACTTTACTGGGATGCTTAATGATAATCAGGGCCGAATCGCAACCCATAATTTCAATCTTGGCTAAATTCTTATAATTACCATCGCCTTTATCCAGTTTTACTTTTAAATAGCCCTGAAATTCAGATTTGGCCTCTTCATACTTTCCGTTACATTTATCCATTTGGCCCAGGAAGAACTTATCGCCGGGATAAGCACCTGAATCTTTTGCCATTTCAGCTTTGTAGTATTTGGCAGATGCTTCATAGTCGCGCAAAAATCTGTTTGCATCGCCTAATAAGTGCATAATTTCAACTTTGTCAGGTTTGTCTTTGTAAGCGTCTTCCAGGTATTTTGCGGCGATGTAGTAACTGCCGGCTTTCATTTTCCTCCNNTCCTGCCCATTTTCAGCTTTTTACGCCATTTCATTTTAGGATATCTTTCAATATTCTTATCGTCGCTATTGCTATTGCTGGCAGATTGGCCGCCTGAGCTTGTCTGTGTTCCTTTGCTGCCACCACTGGTAGTCGGTTGCTTCTGGGTGCTTTGGGCGCTGAGTAACACTGTTAGGGGAATCAATACCACTAATAGAAAATACTTCATAATGAATGCTTAGTTTTCAGGGTTATGTAAATCAATAGTTGCTTAATAAATACCTTAATTAATCCTAGTATCTTGGGTTAAACAGGTAGTTATCTTCTTTTTTAGGAACAATGTTTCCGATGTAGCTCAGGGTAATTTCAAAAGCCTGTGCGTAAGGGCCGCCAATAGCGCTACCATCAGTTCTTTGCTGGGTAAGCGGTGCATCATAAGCAATACCTGCCCTGAAGTTCTTGTAATCGAAGCCAAGTTCAGGGATAAGTGTATAGTTATCGGTATTGATACGGTTCCACAAGCCTACAAACAGGGTAGCCACCTTCATAGGGTCGGGGCTTCTTACCACATGTATACCAACGTTTAAACCAAAGTTGGTTTCGTCGGCACCTGCCTGATTCTGATATAAAACACCGGGTATCAGTACAATTCTGTCGGTAACCTCAAGCTCTAATCCGCCATGTATGGTGTTGCGGAAAGGGATGTTAAACTGCTCGCTGCTGTTTAAGATGTAATTTTCTTTATAGTGGCTGGCATTGTTAAATGAATAGCCAACATATATGCGCATACCGGTAGCAAATTCATATTTTGCAAATACACCTGCGTTAAAGACGCCTTTATTAGCTGCCTTGGTATTAAGCGCTTCGCTTGATTGAGTGTAGTTCAGGTTCTGGTCAAAACCATCATCAAACTGAAGTTTTGAGAAGTCAACTTTGGTGCTTACAATGCCGCCCTGTAAACCTGCACCTAACTGGAATCTCTTTTTAGCGCCAAAAGTCATGTTATACGCAACAGACAACATGAATTCGTTACTGTTGAAAGTTTTTCCGTTTTGTTGATCATTTAAGAACACAACACCGATGCCTAAAGCCCCGTTTTTGATTTTATCCTTCAAAAGCGATACATCGGCCGCAATTGACGGAGTTGAAAACGCAGGGTTACTTTGCGCCAGGCCCGGATCCTGATTACGGTAAATTCCTGAAATACGGTAAAAACCGTTGAAATTACCTGTCAGTGCGGGGTTGAGGGTTAGAGGAGAGGCGTAAAACTGAGAGAAATGCGCGTCCTGAGCATTCATTACCATGGCCCCTAACAAGATCATCAAGGTTGCGTAAAATCTTACTTTCATGTGCTTTTTTTGTTTATTAAGAATCAAAGAAAATAATTTTTATCCAATCTAACTGCAAAAGTGTAAAACTGAGCGCAAAAATACCCCTAATATCCACATTATGTAGCTTTTTGGGTAAAATCGAACAGTCCAAATGGCACATTTTTGGCTAATTAATAGTGGTTTTTGGTTTCAGATACAACCAAAGTCGAATTTGTTCCTTTTTCAGGCCCAAAAGCTGCCAAACCAATTTCAGGAAAATATGTGGAAAGAAATTGGAAAACAGCATGTTAGTAATGCCGGGTAACCGATATTTCTCTTAGTTTAGTTAAGCAACTTTTAATTATTTAGCAGCCAGATTCCTGAAAACCGGTAATTTAGATGCAAATGCCTAAAACCCAATATTTTTCTGCTCTGGCTGCTATCCTGTTTTTAATGATAGCTGGTTCATGCACCAAATTATGTAATTCGGGTTACGAAGGCAGCAGGTGCAATGTTCTTACCACTACCAAATTTACGGGCGTTTGGAACGCGGTTGACACGCCAGGTAATATCACCTATAAGGATACCATCAGCCCGGGAATGGCGCTGGGCGATATTACATTATCTACGTCTTTTGCAGGCCATCATTTTAACCATGTTATTAATGCATCTGTGGCAGCCGATGTAATTACTATTCCCTGGCAAAAGCCCGATTCAGCCAGCAATTTTGTGCAGGGAACCGGAACTCTGAGTACCGATGAAAACAATATTTCTTTCTCGTACCAACTTATAACCGGCGCCGATTCGCCCCAGGTAATTACCACTTATACCGGTACCTGGATAAGACAAAACTGAGGTTTAAAACCGCCCCATTGGATAAAAAGACCTCCGCCAGATATGATAAACAGTAAATAATCGTTTGTACTTTTGCAGTAATAAAAAGATTAGTGGCTGTTTTAAATTAAAGCAAAGAAATTCAGATTAACACCAGGCACACAAAGTTCAATTCAAAGAACACCAAAATTATACTCTTTGTGGCCTTTGTATNNTTTGTGTTCTTTGTGTTAAATTGCATTTGGATTTAATTTTAAATAGTTCTTAGAAGGTTTAATTGCTTAATACCATGAAAATGAAATGCGGATTTGTGATGCTGTTATGCTGGGTATCGCAAATTGCATTTGCCCAAAACAGTGCGGCGCCTCAAAAGGTAACAGGTAAAGCAGTAGCAGACAGCACCTCAAAACCTCTTTATAATATTGGCGAGGTGCCCAAAACAGACTCAGTACCCAATGTCAATTTCCCGGATGTAAACATCATTACCTTTAAAACGAATGAAGAGTGGATGGAATATTATCGTACCCGGGCCAGGATATTAAAAGTACTGCCTTACGTACGTATTGCCAAACAACTTTATGTTGAACTGCAGGAAAAAGAAGATACTTCAAGCCGCAGAGAATACCGCCATTACAGAAAGGACCTTGAAAAAGAAATGCGCGGAAAATTTGAAAATGAGCTAAAAGACCTGACCACCAGCCAGGGCGAAATGCTGTTTAAACTGGTAAACCGCGAAACCGGCAATAACTGCTATAAAACAATTAAGGAGATAAAAGGCCCCTTCATGGCCTGGTTTTACCAGGCCATGGCCCGCCACTGGGGCTACGATTTAAAAGATACTTACGACCCCAAAAAGGAGCGTATGATAGAGCTGATAATTAAAGAATTAGGCCCTGCCTATAAGATTTGAAATCCCTTATTTATCTGCCCTGCAATTTCCAGTTCATTTATCCGGTTCATACATTTAAAGTGCCCTTTAGGGCACTTAGCATACCCCAGCTTTGAGCATGGCCGGCAATCCAGGTTAAGCGTTTCAAATTTTCGGGAGGAATCAGCGACACCGCTGTTGCCATAATAGGGGCCCATACCAAATGCGGGTATAGTATTTCCCCAGATGGAAAATACCGGCTTTTTAAAGGCTGCAGCAATGTGCATCAGGCCGGTATCGTTGGTAACAACCAATTTAGCCTGGCGGACTAATGAAGCAGATTGATTTAAAGAATATTTTCCGCATGCGTTAAAAATCTCCCGGCCTGGCACAGCTGAGAGGATTAAACCTGCATTAGCCATATCCTCCTTACCGCCCATTAACACTACCGGCAAATCAATTTTATTGAACGCATTTATAATTTTTGCTACCGGAAACTGTTTGGTGTTTTGCTTAGCCCCTATTACCCAACTAATATATCCCTTATGAAAAACAGCAGGTAAGGCTGAAATATCAACTTCGTCTTCTTCTGAAATAAAATAATCAAGCCCCCCGCCATCGTTCTTTACATCCAGTTCTTTACAGGTTTCAAGGTAGCGGTCAACAATATGTTGTTGTGGCAGCCTGTTGATTTTGAAATTGACCATCAGCCATTTTTCAATATTCAGTTTATTAAAAGCCGATGACGTAACCCCCAACATAGTTTTAATTAACCAGGTGCGTTGGTTGTGGTGCAGGTCAATAACATAATCAAACTTTTGCTCTTTTAACTGGTCAATAAGTGTAAATACCGAATCTTCCAACAAATGTATTTTGCTGATATAAGGATTGTGCCTGAGAATAGCATGAAATGCTTTTTTTGTAGCATAATGAATTTCGGCATCCGGAAATTTCTTTTTTAAACAGCGGATAACCGGTGAGGTAAGCACAATATCGCCAATAGAAGAAAAACGAAGTATCAGAAATTTCATCAGTGCTGCGAAAGTAGCAAAAAAGAGGTATTACGATTTTACCGGGTGCAGTACAAATTGCAGCAACCGGCTTTTATCTTTAGGCGTGCCCCGCGCAAAGCCGCTGGTCAGGCTATCCGCTCCAAGAGTCCGCACTCGCAAAGCCTCGCTTGCGGGCTTTCCACTTCTATCCTTCACGCTCGACCTCCTATATCATGGTGGTCGGCTGCTAAATCCTCTCCTTCGGAGAGGATTTAGGTGAGGAGGCTGTTTGCCATTAGCTTCCCCTTAGGGGACGGTAAGGGGCTGCCTTTACACCCCAAA
>PMXD01000295.1 GCA_003165895.1 Bacteroidota bacterium
GCTTAACTTAACGCACATGCCCGTTTCGGGGACGGAAGGGGTTGGCTGTTAGGGATCCGACAATTTGGTTTGCACCCTTTAAGAAGCTGTTTTGAAATGAATCGAAAATAATACTAAGGGGGTATTTTGTCTTTTGCCCTGGCATCCCCTTTAGGGGATGGGAGGGGCTGAGCATCTGGCTATAAAGACATTCTTAAACCATTTCAAAACAGTCTCTAATAGCAATACAGAATTGTGTTAAAACCTGCTGGTTTTTCCGTTTAAATATTCCTTGTAAGCTTCGCGCACAATACCATCGCCCAGGCCAATTTTGGGAACATAAATTTTATCGGAATCAATCCAGTTCATGATGGTAATAAAAATGTCTCCTGCAGGCACAATCACATCAGCACGGTCAGGGTTCAGGTCATACAGTTTTAACCGCTCCTCGTACGTGTGCGATTTTATCATTTGCACAATGTCAATTAATTTGTCAATAGGCAGGGCTTTGCCGGGTTTAAGTTGTGCAAGTTTTGATATGCGGTTAATGTTACCACCCGAACCTATCATAGAAAAATCCTTTAACCCAACGGCATGAGCCCTGATCCAATCCCTCATCTTTTTCCAGGTGGATTTTTCTACCTGGTTTTGCATGATACGGATAGTGCCTATTGGGAAAGATTTGGTAGCTACCGGTTTCCCTTTTGAAAACACAGTTACTTCGGTGCTTCCGCCGCCCACATCAACAAAAAAGCAGTTTTCCTGTATTTTATTTAAAGAAGCAACCTGGCTGTTGAATATCAGGTTGGCTTCTATATTGCCGGTTATCAGTTCTATCTGAATACCGGTTTTGTCTTTTATGCGCTTTATTATCCGGGGGCCGTTTACCGCCTCGCGCAGGGCTGAAGTGGCGCAGCCTTTATAATGAATTACATCGTTAGCCTTCATCAGGTAGCGGAAAGCCAGCATGGTTTCTTCCAAATGGATGATAGAAACTTCAGGAATTTTATGGTCGGTAAATGCATTTACCCCCAACCTTACCGGAACGCGTATCAATGAACTTTTTTTGAATAAAGGTTCATCGCCGTTCATCAGCACATTTGCAATAAGCAGCCGTACGGAGTTTGAGCCTATGTCAACGGCTGCAAATTTGCGGATTTCCAAAGCAGGTAAATTTTCCGAAAATTAAACTGTAACAACCAGAACGCAGCGATAAGTTTTCAACCGAAAATTGTGGATGGCAGGTTATGATTATGTTAAGGTGTTAAAGTTAACGAAAGCGGTTGAGATGACATCTTTTTTCAAGNNGGACGGGAGGGGCTGAGAATCTAAGCATACGCACAATTCTGAATTATTTCAAAACAGTCTCTGACATCCTTTTCCGGAGTAAAGGTGTCATCTTAGCCCTGATTAGGTGATAAAAGATAACATCTTGAAAAAAGATGTCATCTTAGTAATCTCCGTGATGCTGATTGTTTTTATTTGGCATCTTTAGCATTGGCCGCCTTCAGATAATCGTAAATAGCTGTCTGGGCGCGCACCGGTTTTTGGTCGTGGCCAGGGGTTTTGTGCTGGTTCTTTTGCATTTCGTCAACTACCCGGGCTTTAACGTTATCGGTCCATTGTATTTCGAGCATATCGCGTAACTCTTTTTGTATTTTTTTGCTGTAAATGGGGCAGCTTACCTCAATCCGCGAATCAAGGTTACGTGCCATCCAATCAGCAGAGGAGATGTAATAAATTTCATCGCCCCCGTTTTTGAAAATAAACACCCTTGAATGCTCCAGGAATTTATCAATAATGCTGATAACCTCAATGTTCTCACTCAAACCCAATACCCCCGGTATTAAGGCGCACATACCACGCACTATTATTCTGATATTAACGCCGGCCTTGCTGGCATCATACAAATGATTAATCATGTCTTCATCCACCAGGCTATTCATCTTCAAAAAAATCTCAGCCTTTTTACCGGCTTTGGCAAATTCCATTTCGTTTTCAATCAGCTTTATCAGCCTTTTGCGGGTAGAGTGTGGCGAAAGGATAAGGTGCTTGAAGTTATACACCTTATAATTCTTCTCAAAAAACTCGAACATGTGTTCTACTTCCTTGGTTATTTTGGGGTCGCTGGTAAGCAAAGAATCATCGCAGTAAATATGCGAGGAAAGCTCATTGTAATTGCCGGTTGTTATGTTGGCATACAGTTGCGGTTTGCCGTTTTCCATGCGGGTAATAAGGCATAGTTTTGCATGCACTTTTAAGCCCGGAACGCCGTAAATAACATGAATGCCTTCGTCCTGCAGGCGCTTAGCCCAGTTAATATTGGCTTCCTCATCAAAACGGGCCTGTAATTCAAGTAATGCAATTACCTGTTTGCCGTTTTGCGCGGCGTTTATAAGCGCATTAATAACCATGGATGAGCGCGCAACGCGGTATAACGTAATTTTTATAACCCTCACGTTAGGGTCAATAGCCGCCTCGCGCAATAAATCAATAAAGTGCGAAAAATCCTGGTAGGGATAATGCAGCATTACATCCTGTTTCTTCAGCACTTCAAAATAACTCTGATTAGGCTGCAGGACCTTGCTTATAATGGGCTTAATGTTCTGATATACCAGGTTAGGCGCGCCGGTGTTCGGAAACCTTATAAAATCTTTAAAATTATGATACCTGCCGCCGGGTATCAGGTTATCCAGGTTATTCAGTTTCATCTTGGTTTTTACAAAATCAAGCAGGTCTTTGGGTATGGAGCTATCATAAACAAACCGAACGGGGTTTCCTTTCTGCCGGGCCTTTACGCTTTTCGATATTTTGTCAATAAAGCTTTGTGCAATATCGTTATCAATGTCCAGCTCGGCATCGCGGGTTATTTTAATCGTAAAGGCCTCTATATGGTTAAACCCGAACATGGAAAATACTTCGGGCAGGTTGTACCTGATAATGTCATCCAGCAATATAATATAGCGCTTATCCGAGTTTGATGGCAATGAAACAAAACGCGCGCCAACCACGCCTGTAGGAATTTCAACCAGCGAATACTGAGTTAATTTCGGTTTTCGGGCAGTTGAAAGCTTAATGGCCAGGTATATGGCTTTATCTTTGAGGTAAGGAAATGTTTTTACCTGCGTAAGCATAATAGGTACCAAGGCAGGGCGCACATTATCATTAAAGTAGTTTTTTACAAACTCGCCCTGCTCTTTTGAAAGGTGCCCCTCGTCAATAATAAATATGTTTTGATGGCGGAGTTCTTCCTGCACATCGCGGAATATTTCTTCAAACTGCTTGGATTGCTCCAAAACCACCGTTTGAACCTCCTCCAGTATCTTTTTAGGCTTGTAATGGATGGTGTCTTTAGCTCTTTTGCCCAAAACCAGCAGCCTTTTAAGGGTAGCTATGCGTACCCTGAAAAACTCATCCATATTATTGGAGAAGATACCCAAAAAGCGCAAACGCTCGATAACCGGTACGCTGGGGTCGGCCGCTTCCTGCAAAACGCGCTCGTTAAATGAAAGCCAGCTTATTTCTCTGTTAATAAATTTTCCGTTCTTCGGCATACAAGTGGGTACTGATCACAAACCCCGGAGGGGCCTTTAGGTAAGGTTCGAATATAGCCGAAAAAACCAGTTGTTTACAACTTGGTAACTAATATTTAACCTTAACTTAAAGCCAGATGCCATTCGGGAGCCTGTTTTTTATATGGCCCCGGCAATCTCTTTTTACGGTGCAGCTTTGGGTAGTTAAAAGCACTATGGCAGATAGGAAGAAGAATATGGCCTTTATAGTTTTCATAAGCCGCCGGGTAACAATAATTTAACGGCAGCGTGTTTTTTAAATTGTTTTTGGGGTCAAAAACGCCTTTAGGTTACAGGGGGTAAGCTTATAAAGCTCCCAGTCTTTGATGCTGAATTCAAGCCAAACTACCCCTGTGGTAGGTATTTCTTCAATGCTGTTTTCGGCAAACATATTAGCCAGGTTGGTAAGCGAAGGGTTGTGGCCTATAACAACCAGGGTTTTTACTTTGCTATCTGTTTCGCGCACTACCTGTAAAACATCTTCAGCGGTTGATTCATAAATCCTTTTATCGAACTGTATATCCTTCTCTTCGTATTTCAACTTATCGCAAAAATATTCAGCGGTTTGGCGGGTGCGCTTTGCGGGGCTGCAAATAATAAGGTCGGGCTCAACACCCAGCGATTTAAGCTGTGCAGCCATGTTTTTTGCATCGTCAATCCGGTCCTTTTTTATTGGCCGGTCAAAATCGGGCAGCGAAAAATCGGTCCAGTTTGATTTGGTATGCCGTATCAGAATCAGTGAGCGTTTCATACCTTAAAGATAGGAATACATGTTAACACAAAGCAC
>PMXD01000011.1 GCA_003165895.1 Bacteroidota bacterium
TTTGTTAAGTCAATGACATTGCCTATAAGGTTCCCTCTCTGTCACTTGCGGTTGAGGGGAAGGAATATTCATGCTGTATTACCCGGCTGGTTATTCTGTATTATTCGTGCGATAAATGTATTGGGGCATTATCCGAAGAACTCTGATAACTAAACCCGGTTTGTAAGGTTCACACTAATCCATAACTTATATTAATTATCAAACCTGGGCGGCTTCGTTTCCAACCGGTGCTGCAAATCATCCAGTACAAGTTTTTTCCAGGCACGGCTGCCGGGTTCTTCTTTAAAGCTTTCCTTATAGGCTGTAACATCACAAACCTCTACATCCATTTTAACGGTTTTGAACAAGTGCGGAAAGCCCTCCCCCGGAACCTGCACATGATGAAGGCCACCACTATAAGCAAAAATTATCTGGCCCTTATTTACCCTGGCAAGTATATCGGTTACCCCGCCTCTGACAGTCATTTTTTTGCCCTCCAGGTCTAATCCGTTTTTCCGCATCATCCTGCCTTCGGGTGCAATAACAACTATAGAATCATCATGCATCGATTCTAAAAACTGTTGCCAGCTATCGTCCCTTTTACGGGTAATGGGTGTCATGCCCGGGCTAAACAGTTTAAAAAACATGCCCACTATAGGCCGGTCCAGCGTTTTAACGGCCCCCGGTGCTACCATTCTTTTTGAGAGCATCCGCAAAAACGAAACAGGTAAAATGCCCAGGTAAATAACTTCTAAAAGTGAAGTATGGTTCAGAAAAACGATGAGCCTCACATCACTCCATATTATTTTATTCTCCTCCGGCCACCTGATTTCAAACCGGTAAAAAATATTTGATAGGGCCTTAATAAACAGCAAGGTGAAAAAACTAATCAGGCTTTTCATTTTTCAGATTGAGGTAAAACTCACGTGCATCTAAAATAACTTAAACCGCGAATAGTAATGATGAATAAACAACCTCGCAGCAAGATGACGGGGAATTGCAAGGAAAATAGTTTTTTGTCGCAACAAAGTTGCGAAGTATTGACCGATAAAGTGAAATAAAGGAAGGAGGTAAAAACGGAATACAATCTTCCGACAATCTTTTTACTTAACCCTGCGGGAATTGAAGTACTGTATAATTGTTATATAAAACCCGAAACCATCTGCCCGGCTTTCTTTAAAGACCTGCCATCTGATGATGTTAACCTGGTTGTACAATTACTTACACCGGTTGAGATTCAACACTCAAAACACTGGCAAAAAAGCAGGACCACGGGTTTAAGGATTTGGGCAATGGGTCGCAGCAGATTTGACAACTTTTAAAAAGTTGTCAAATCTTTAATTCGCCTTCGCCGCATTCAGCTTTTGCACCTGACCGGCAGATAATAAAGCTTTTACCTTATTATCTCTGTCAGTAGCCAGTTTTGCGGCCGGTAGGTTTCCGGGTTGCGCCTGCGCAAAAAAATCCTTGTTAATCTGTAACACTTTATCGTATTGCTCTGCCGATAGCTGAACAGTTTGGTTCAGTTTATCAGTTGCGGCCTTTGCCCGGTCGGCAGGGCTCGTGGCTTTATATCCTTCAATCGGAGTGCCCTTGCCTGCAGTTTGAGCAAATATTCCTTTCGATGCAAAAACGAGCAAAAAGGTAATGAAAATAATTTTCTTCATGGCCAGAGGGTTTATGATAACTGATTAAATTAATTCCGCAGGTTAAAATAATTATTATTTCCGGAATTCCTATTAACCGTTTGCATGAATTTTTCCATCGCAACACTTCATTACATAAAATAAAAAGTCCCTGCCGGCCTAACACCGCAGAGACTTTTATAAACCATTTATGCCTATCGTTACTTAGCCAGTTGGTTTTGTAAACGCTCAACTAACTTTTTCAAATCTGCAATTTCCTGCTGTTGTTCCTGAACGGCTTTTACCAAAGGCACTACAAATTCGCTGTAACGCAGGCTGTAAAGGTCGTTATCGTTAGCCGGGGTAAAATTGCCGGAATCTTTATTCCNNTGTCAAGATCAATTGTAAGTATGAATATTTACTTTTGCCACAAACCTAAGACTTTAAAATAATGCAATTACCATGATACGAACTGAAAGCCGAAAAATCTTTAATGGTTTTTGAGTTTCTGAGTGAAGGCCCGAAAGGGAAAATTCCTAAACTGATTAAGTTTAGCGAAACCAACTTAAAAGACCTTTATAACCTTGCCTTTGGCGATATTGACCTTGTTACCGGCGATATTAACGACATGGCTGTTTCGGACAACAAAGATAGCGAAATGGTTTTAGCAACGGTTGTGGCCACTGTCTTTGCCTTTACAGATAAATACCCTGATTGTATGGTTTATGCAACTGGTAGCACCAAAGCGCGAACAAGGCTTTATAGAATGGGTATAACCAAATACATTAAAGAAATTCAAAAGGATTTTGAGATTTATGGATTTCAAAATGATGTTTGGCATCCCTTTGAAAAAGAGGCACATTATGAAGCATTTTTAGCCAAAAGAAAAAAGCATTAACTTTGCCTTATGAATATCAAAGAACTTAACAAGAAAAAGGTACCTGTCGTACGCATTGACAACTCTTTGGAAAGGTTTAAAAACGTTCCTATTTTCCAAGATAAAGTTGACAAGGCGAATGAGATGTTACGTACAGTTGGACTTCCCAAATTTGCGACTAAGAAGTAATAACGCTAAAGTAAATCGGTTAAACTAAAAGTGCTTCAACTGCTTTATCTATTACCCCGTTTTCAAAACAGTCAAGATAAATTTGTGTAACTATTTCGCTTTCGTGGCCTAAAAGCTCGCTTAAACGTTTGTTGAAACTCTTTTATGTTTTAGGATAGCAGCTATCATTGGCCGGGGTAAAATTGCCGGAATCTTTATTCCAGGACTTTCAAAGCTGTCAAGATACACCTGAGTAACGCTTTCGGTTTCGTGTCCCAACAGTTCACTAATAACGGTTGTAGAAACTCCTTTATGTTTTAGGATTGTAGCGGCTGAATGTCTTGCAACATAGGTTGTAAGGTTCTCGTTAATCTCACATTTACGCGCAATTTCTTTTAAATCTTCGTTTATCCTTTGCATTATCCTGTGTAACCGGTTCGATTTCTGTTTTGCTGTAATGTGTACCGCCTCTGAGTAAATCGGAAAAATATAGTTGTCGGTTCGCTGCTCCCTGTAATGCAATAATATTTGCAGTGCTTTTTCAGACAGATTAATATTATACGGTTTGTGTGTTTTGGCACGTACATATTTTAACCGTCCATCCTTTACATTATCCCATGTTATGTTTGCAATATCTACTAAGTTAGTCTACTGTTGTTCTTTTTGTTGCGCGGCAGCTCCTCCGCTTCGGAGGCTGGGAGCCTGCCTGCCGGTAGCTACGG
>PMXD01000373.1 GCA_003165895.1 Bacteroidota bacterium
TTGAAATGAACAAACACGATGAGTTGGACAACACCAGTGGCAAAAAAAGCCTTTACCGCATTTATAACGATGTACGTTTTAGTAAAGATAAATCGCCTTATAAACCACGGTTCGCATTCAGCCTGAGCCGCTCTACCAAACTAAAACGCGGGGGTTATTACTTTAACCTGAAACCCGGCGCCAGCTTCCTGGCCTGCGGTTTCTTTGGGCCCAACGCACAAGACCTCTACCGCCTCCGGCAAGACATTGACCTTAATTACGACCGGTGGAACAAACTCCTCAAATCAAAAAGCATTGCCCAAACCTTCGGCGCCCTGACCGGTGCAGGCGTTGCCACGGCACCCCGTGGCTTCGATAAAAACCACCCCGGCATACAACTGCTGCGCCACAAACAATTCATCCTCCGCCACCACTTTACCGATGCCGAAGTAACCGGTACCGGCTTTTTAAAACTGGTAAACAAAACCTGCAAAGCCGTGCGCCCCTTTTTTGATTACACCAGCGAGGTGCTTACTACGGATTTGAATGGGGAGTTAATAGTGTAACTGCAATGTCATTGACTTAACNNCTACTAAGTCAATGACATTGAGTGTAACTGCATTTCTCCCCGGTGCCAACGGCTGTTGTTATTTGCAAAAGACTTTGCGGAAGACGAAGACTAGTTGGGAGTTGGTATTCAAATAACAGCGACTAAAAATAAGGCTCCAAAAACTTCATTAAGGGTTGAAGGCTTGGGTGGCTAAGGTCGAAGTGTTCATTTATAAACCCGCGGTTCTGGTCTTTGGCTGATTCTTTGCTTCCGGTAACAGCCCGGACGTAGGCGAATATTTTATCCTTTATATCAAGTTTCCTGTCAATGCACTTTTCGTAAGCAACATAGCAATCCATTTTGGGCTTATTGGTGGCAATTTCTACCAGCAAGTTTTCTACTTCACCTCCATGGATATTATCGGGGAAGAGAAAATAAGGAAACTTTAAACCATTGGCAGACTGAAATTCCTCAATTTCCTTTTTCCGGGCTTCCGGATTTGTATCTGCATCAATGATTAATAATATTTCACTATGCAACTGTTCTATCCCGAAAAACCCGGCCCTGATTTTCAATTCATCTGCACCACCTATGTAAAAGAAGCCATTCTTCGAGTCAATTTTCTTGCCAAACCAATGATAGATACAATCCCGCAAAAAAGCGGAATCGGTGGAATGTGCGCCTGTTTTGCCTTCTACAAAAATCATTACGGGCTTCATTATCTCAGCTCATTTCCGTTTTTAACAGCGTTTTCAAATTCGTTAAACTTAAAGGTAAAAGCTTTTACCTGCTGAGTGGTTGGGTCGGTTTCTTCCAGGTGTATAATGCGCGAATCGTTTTTAATATCATCGGCAGTCTCTTCCAAAGCTTCTTTAAAGCACTTAATGCATTCATCGCTATGCGTAGTTGCAAATAGCTGAACATCGTTAGCACGGGCAGAAAGGATAACTGTTTTCCAAAACAGCTTCATCCGGCTAAAATGGATGCCGGTGTCAATTTCGTCAATCATTAAGCGCTTGCCAGCATGTATCTGCATTTCAATCAAAATGCGGAAGAGTTTTATTACGCCATCGCCGTAGGTGCCGAGGGGAAGATTAGCATCCAAACTTTTACGGCTAACTAATATCACTGGTTTGTCTGCTACGGTTGTGCTGATTTCCAGATTAATTATATCTGAAAGAATGGTTTGCAGGTCCTTTAAAAACTGTTCTTTCCGGTTTTTAAAGGATTGAATATTTTTGGAATAGAAATCGGTTATTTGGTGTGAATATCCAAGTTGAAAAGGAACGTAAGGAGTATCTGTTGTTCTACCTTCATAGATAGAATTAATGCTTTGCCTTGCACTAACCATTTCCTCACGTTCAGGGAAATCAGGAAGTCGACCCTTTTGCTCCCAATGATGTTGACCATCTTTTCGAAATACAAGAGATGATTTTAAGCTTGTATTATCGTCATAAAATGCCTCAAATTTGATTTTATCCGGGTTCTTTTTAGGCAGGCTCTTTAAATACTGAATCATGAACCATTCATTCAGACCATCAAAGTGTCTCAGGTTACAAAGAACATAGTAAAGATATTCAAGAAATATTTCATATTCCCTATCAAACATCAAAGCCTCCAAAACGCTTGACTTACCTACATTATTATCCCCCACAATAAGATTAAACTGCCCGAGGTTATCCAGCTCAAACTCGTCGAAACGCTTAAAGTTTTCTACTCTGAATTTTAAAAAATGATTGTTGTTTGCCATGTAAGTTGTGTGTCAAAAATAAGAAAAGCGTTGATTTTAAATAGTGTGCTGCCCTTTCCGTCCCTTTCCTGAGTGCAAAAAAACATTTAAAAATAAGGATACACATCTCCCTTAGGCGGATGCCCGGCGTTTTGGATGGCGGTTTTTTGTTTAAAGAGTTCGCGGGTGTAGGAGATGATGGGGTGGCGGATGCGGTAGAGCAGGTCGGCAAGTTCGGGGTCGGTGCGGGCGGGGTTTTTCATCCAGGCGGCGTTGGGTTGTATGCGGCCAAGGTTGTTGCCCAGGCCCGGTACGCGGGTTGAAAGGCGTTTAACGCCCGGCCCCTGCGCCCAGTAATCGGTTTTTTGCATGGGTATAAGGCTGGGGAAATCGCTCCAGGCTTCAATAAAGGTTATCTGGCCCTGGTTATTAAAAGTAAACTCTTCGTATATGGGCATGCGCTTGCCGCTGTAGTTAAAAATTACATGGCAGCGGCAAAACGGTTCGGTGTCGAAATACCTGCAATCAATCGTATCGTATTGGGTTGAATAAAGTTTTAGCAGTATATCTGAATTAACCAGGTTGGCCCGTCCATAACCGGTAAGCAACAGCCAGGGGTGCCACTCCCACCGTAGTACCCGGCTCGAATAATTGGGCTTTACGCTGATGGGCACACCGGTTTGCATGGTGCGGAAATACTTAATACCCTGCTGAATATAATACTCAGCCGGCCGGTTGGGTGTAAGGGTTAATGACAGCGCTGAATCAGCCTGCTGCGCCCTGGCATTGTGCAGACAGAGGCAACACATAAACCATAAAAGTAAGCGGGTAGGAGAGAAGTGCTTCATGAATTTAAAGGGGCTGGCTTAAATATAGCATCTTTTTACATTTAAACGGTAGATATGTGGACCGGTTGCGTATACCATATTGTCGTACACATAAAAACTCTCTTTGTTGGCACCGGGCTCGCCCCTTCCGTCCCCTAAANNAAATACAGCCTCAACGACAGTCCGTGTATTTTTTTTTAGCTTTGGTTTCCCCTTTAGGGGACGGAAGGGGCTAACAAACTCGCAATAAGCAATAATCCCAACATTAACACCTTAACATAATCAAACGAAATGAAAAAAACTCCCCCCACCTCAACCGACAAAGACACCACTGCCCTCATGCAGTCCGTCTCAGAAAAAGCAACCCTGCTAAGCCAGCAGCACGCTTGCAAAGTTCACCCCCTCGTATTTAAAATCGTTGATTCAGAAGAAACTGTTATCGGTTATCTCAAAGAACCACCGCGCGAAGTAAAACTGCGCATGATGGACAAAGGCATATCATCCCCCATAACCGCCGCCAGCGAAGTGCTGGATGCCTACCTCATTAAATCAGAAAGCGACCCCCGTATTTACACCGATGGCGCCGATAACGACAAATACTACATAGGCGCCACCATGGAAGCCTACGACCTGGTAAAAATTGCCGTCAACCAGTTTAAAAAAAAATAGCCGATCATGAAATCACCGACGAAAGTGATGAAATAACGCGCTGGGAAGCCCTCATCCAATACCACTTCAAGGTTGACCCCGACAGCTTAACGGATGAACAATATTGCAAATATATAAACCGGTTGGTATATGCCCTAAAGACCACCGGTCAATGGAAAGACTAGTTTTTTCTATAAAATACCAGAAGTATTCATTCCTGTATTCTCCGGCTGTTAACTCTGTATTTTCTCCGTGCGATAAATGTATTTAGTCATTATTTGAGAACGCTTCACCTGTAGAAATGGTGAGCGAAGTTGAACCCCATGGCCGAAAAAGTAGAATACGAACTTAGTTTAAAAGACCTGTTCACCGAAAAGCTGAAAAGCATTCAGGAGGCTACTGAGAGTTTTGATAAAGCCCTGGAGAAAATAAAAAAGGGCGCCGAAAACCTTGGGCTTGATGTTTCATTTATGGAACCGGTTCAGTTTATCAAAGAAGGCATTGAAAAAGTAAACCAGTTACACGAAGCCCACCAGGGCCTGGCAGATGCCATGCAAAGAGCAGGCAACTTTAGCAAGGAAGCTTTTGATAAAATGACTGAAGGCGCGGCAGAATTTTCCGAGCACGTAAATTATAACGAAGACGATGTTGTAAAGATGCAAACTCAATTCGAATCGCTCGGTAAAACGGGAGAGGCTCAAATGGGTAAACTAACCGAAGCTGGTGCCGATGTAGCCACCAAACTGCATATCAGCCTTGCCGATGCAGGCAAGCAGCTAACCAATGCAATGAAGGACCCCGTTGCGGCAAACAGTCTTGGCGCCAAGCTAAAAATTGACCCAGCTACCATGGCTAACATCCAAAAGCTTTCATCCGAAGGCAAAACAGCCGAGGCACAAATGAAGTTACTGGATGCGGTACAGGCTAAAGTTGGTGGCTCGGCTAAAGATGCGTTTAACTCAAACCCGGTGGCCCGGTTCAACAAAGTAGTTGGGGATGTACAAAAAGTATTTTCTCAGGCAGCCGTTGGTATCCTTCAGGCATTGAAGCCTGCCCTTGATTGGTTTGCCGGTGCGCTTAAAACAGCAATAGGCGAGGTGCAATCAATGGCAAAGTGGCTTTCGGAACACGAGCGCGTTGCAAAAGGATTGGGTGTTGTTATTGCCGCTGTTGCGGGTGCTATAGCCGGTTATACCCTGGTTACCCAGGCTGCGGCTTATTGGCAGGTTATAAAGAATGCGTCAACCGCCATTGGCACTATATTACAGCAGACACAGGCTTTGGCCACAGGCGAATTAACCGCTGCCCAGTGGGCACTCAACGTGGCTATGGAGGCCAACCCCATGGGGCTGATAGTTGCCGGCCTGATGGCCATAGGTGCCGCTATCTATTATGCTTATGAGAAATCAGAAACATTTCATGCCGGTTTGTGGGGCTTATGGGGTCGCATAAAAGCTTTTGCTGCGGTTGTAAAAGATGTGTTTACCGGCCTGTATCATGCTATACACGGCGCGTTCAGTATGAACCCTTCTGAAATAATATCGGGCTTAACGCAGGTAGAAGATTCCGTGCATGGTGCCTCACAGCGTATTGCAGAAGGCGCTAAAAAAGGCTATGAAGAAGGCATTAAAGATTTCAAAGAAAAAAAAGAAGAGAAGATAACTACCGGCACACAGAACGGGGCAACAACAGAAACCACAGCGCAATCTGCAACCGGTGGCAAAGGAGGCGCACCGGTACCCGCTCCGTCAAAAGCCGGTGGCACCAAATCTATAACCATCAACATCTCCATCAACAAACAAATTGAAACCTTAAATATAAAAACCACCAACCTGGCCGAAACAGCTTCTAAAATTCAGGAGCATGTTGCCATAGCATTAACCAATGCAGTAAACCAATCTCAGGTAACCGCCGGTGGGCGCTAGTAGTTCTTACTTATTTTTTTTTATAATGTATTTCCCGGCTGTTAACTCTGTATTCCTCTCCGTGCGAAAAATGTATTGATGTATTAAAATGGAAAAATTCGTTATACCAAACTCTCAGGGAGGCGCATTAGGTACGCTGGCTAAGTTTTCGGGTGTCAATAATATTATCATCCTTAACGGCAAGCAATTGCAGCAAAGCAACCCCTATGCTGGCCAGCAGGGTATCAGCGACCCGGTAACAAAAGATGCACCGCTGCGCACCTCGGTTTTAGGCACGCCTATTTACACCGACTTAACTTTACAATACTGCAGCTACACCGATAACATAACCGGCCAAACCGTAAGCGTTGATGACGATATTGTACTTGACACTGTGCTGCTGACCGTAAGCCAGCCCATTAAAGTAATTAAAACAGAAATACAGGGCCGCGATGGAACTGTAAAAGAATACATTGGCAAAGGTGATGCGGAAATTACCATTAACGGCATCATAACCGGCACCAACGGTGTATATCCCCGCGATGATGTCAGCGAATTGAAAAAATGGCTCGATGCTCCTATTAGCAAAGGTGTGTTAAGCTGGTGGCTGCAGAATTTAGGCATTCATAATATAGTAGTTAACAGTTACAGTATACCCCAGGTGCAGGGCGGGTATTCGTACCAGATGTTCAGCATATCCGCCAGCAGTGATGCACCGGTTGAGCTTAGGATAACCACACCGCCATCCACACCGCCTTCAACTTCGCCAACAGTAACACGGCAATAATATTTGTTATGGATTTGATGTACAGATGTATTACTGAAATCAGCTTTAAGCAGGTTACCGGCGGGCGCAATCAATCGTTTTCGTTTGATTTCGTTAACAGCTTTGAAGTAACCAATACCTGGGCCGAACTGACTAATACTGCAAAAATCACTTTCCCCAAAAATATTTATGTGCGCGATGCGCAAAACAACCTGGTGCCGCTTACCGGTACCAACACCGCTAACCAGGTTTCTCAATTGTTTCAGCGCGGCGATCAGGTGAGTATAAGTTACGGATATTACACCTATGATACCAATGGCAACGAGGCAAAAGTACTTACGCAGATATTTGCAGGTTACATATCAAAAGTCAGCAGCAAAAAGCCAATACAGTTAGAGTGCGAAGATAACATGTGGGTACTTAAACAAATACCCTGCAGCCCCCAGGTATGGCCCGGTTCGCAACCGTTAGAGACTTTGTTTAAGAACCTGCTGGCCGGCACTAATTTTACGGTAAACATGCTTACACAAACAACCCTGGGTGATATCACTATCCAGAACGAAAGTGTGGCCCAGTTACTGGCCCGGTTACGGAAAGATTACAACATGGAGGCTTACTTTGGTACAAAGCCAACTAAACCGCCTTTGGCTGCGGCGCCTTATGGCAACGAACTGCGGATCGGTTCATGGGTTTATATCGATTCAGAAGCCACGCAGAGCAAGTTTGTGTTTCAGCAAAACATCATCAGCGATGAACTTGAATTTCAGTTTAAGGAAGACCTCAAACTTTCGGCCGTTGTAAATTCTTTAAATACGGTAAACAGCAGCGATACTAACCAGCAAGGCCAAACCAAAACTCAAAAAGGAAGGGTAAGTGTACTGGTATACCCCGACCCGGGTGGCGATGGCTTTGTTTACGACGTAAAACAGAATGGCGTTGAATTTCCATCCAATGAAGAAGGGGAACGTAGGACGCTTTTTTTTAATGGAATTACCGACCCGCAGGTATTGGCCGATAACGGTGCCCACGAGTTAAATAAATATTACTACAGCGGCTTTAAAGGCAGGTTTACAACGTTTGCCATCCCCTACGTAAAAATGGGTGATAACGTAATGATTACCGACAATTTAATGCCCGACAGAAACGGCCTTTACAGGGTGCGGGGGGTAACTTATATCGGTGGGGTAAACGGGCACAGGCAGATAATTGAACTGGATTATTATATACCCATATCATCATCATGAGCAGCAGGGCAATAGAAGTAGCTATACAAAAACTGGCCGGCGTACATAAAACCGACGACCTGGTATGCATGGCCTGCACCGTACAAAGTGTAGACGAAGGCTCTGCAACCTGCACCTGCATGGGCGATAATGATATTATTATACCCAATGTAAAACTACAAGCCGGTGTATGTGACGGGCTTTTGATACTACCGGTGGCCGGTTCAACAGTAATCATTGCCATGTCAAAATATAACGACCCGTTTGTGTTTATGCTTAGCGATGTGGACAAATTCTACCTGCAGGTAAGCAGCGCCTCTGCAACAATCACCAACGATGGGAAACATATGTATAACGATGGCGGTTATGGTGGCGCAATAAAAAGTATTGACCCCGATAATTCAAACTCAGGCCTGCTATACCGCATCAACCAGATAGAAACCCTGGTGAATAATATTCTGACTACACTGAAGGCTTCTACAGTACCATTGGCCCCCTCCGGCACTTACCAGTTTGGCGCCCTTTTCTCAGCTTATAGCGATATATCACCCACCACCCAACGGGCAGATATCGAAAGTGATTATATCACTCATGGAAAACCTAATCAGTAATGGCCAGCAGATACGATATACAAATTGTAAACAACGATTTATTCTTCAATGCCCAGGGCGATTTTGTAATAGCCGTAAGCGATGAACAACATATTGAAGATACTATCAATGCTTTCCCCGGCTGGTGGAAAGAGGACCCCGAAGATGGGGTAGGCATAGCGTCGTATTTAGGCGGGCCATTGAACACGCAGCTTCTGGCCAAAAATATCATATTACAATTAACCGCTGATGGATATACTGTAACAAGCCCAACCGTTACGCTCGATACATCAGGCAATTTAATCGTAAACCCCAATGCAACAATTTAATTGCGTATACGGCAGCAGCTACAGCGATGTATGTCTTAACACCTACGGTTCGCTTGATTATTACATCCGGCTGCTGAACGATAACGGCCTTGAACCCGACCATATACCCGATAGCGGCCTGGCAGTGCAGTGGAATGAAACCCTTGTTTCAAACCAGGTAACGCTTACCACGCTGGCCTCAAATAATACCATTTATGCAACACTGCTTGGCTACGGAAATCCCCGGCAGGTAAACCCCATCATCAACATGTATGTAGATCCATCCAATGCAACTTACACCGCAACTATTGATGGCGAAACGGTTATCAGTATGCCGGCACTTCAGGGCGCTACCATTGTTTCTGTTACCAAGGAAATAAAGCAACTGGTATCCACCCAATACACCTTCGATCCCAATGTGGGCACCATTACCCTGGTGGGAACCTCTATGGTTGCAGGCGAAACACTGTTTGTGCTATCTAAAAAAACCATAATTACATAAAATGAAAATATTGCATCTGATTAACAGCCTTCCTGTGGCGGCTTTATTGTTTGCCGCGTCCGTAACACAGGCGCAAACCTATACCAACGTTTATGGCGGATACAACTACCAGGGCAACTTAAAAGTGCGCGATACAACTTTTGTAAAGCGCCTTATTGCCGGCGATTGTGCCCTTGATTCATCTGCTTTGGCTGAGTTTAATTCTAC
Source organism: Bacteroidota bacterium (assembly GCA_003165895.1). Classification (GTDB taxonomy): domain Bacteria; phylum Bacteroidota; class Bacteroidia; order Chitinophagales; family LD1; genus Bog-950. The sequence goes on from PMXD01000373.1 coordinate 9,234, forward strand.
CTGCAAAGGGATTCTTGTGCCCCGGCTTACCACCACGCAGATGGATAGTATCCGTAACCCCGCCAACGGATTATTGGTGTATGATATTACGGTGGGTTGCTTTTTCTATTATGATGATTCAACCTGGGTTGGTATGGGCGCCTGTGCCAGCCCGTGGTCCACAGCCGGTGGCAATGTAATCATTGACGACTCAACTCAAAAGGTAGGCATAGGCACCGCTAACCCCACCGCCACTTTGCAGGTTGGCGACTCCGCAAACCCGGGAACAATAAAATATGTAGATGGTAACCAGGCTGCCGGTAAAACGCTTACCAGCGATGCAGCCGGTAATGCCAGTTGGCAAACTCCGGTAACAGGATGGGGATTAAGCGGTAACACCGGTACTACTTCTGCAACCAATTATATTGGCACATCAGATAATAACGGGGTCGCGTTTAAAACCAACAACATTGCTTTCGGGTATATAGATTCGCTGCAAAGGTTCAACTTTAGTACGCTTCTTGATAGCGATATATATGGTGTATCAACAAGTAACAATCTTGGGGGGATTGGGCTAAACGGAATTTTTATTGGCGACCAGACTTCCTATACCGGCCTGTACGAGATTGATGCACGCCTTTCCGGGCTTTCAAAGCACATGGTATTAGTGGGTGATACCTCTCAAACACACATTATCGTTTCCGATAGTATATTGCTGCTGCAGTCAGATAGTTTATTGTATCTGCAGTCGGCCTACCAGGCCAGTTTACAGGCCCCCAATGGTGTTTTTATTGGCAGCAATGCCGGCGTTGCCGTGAATGGCACCGTGGTGGCCATATTTGGCCAGAACCCTTCATATTATACCAACAATATATCCGACAGCAGCCAGGTAGGCGGCGAATTCATGGTTGGCTGGAATTATATAGGGGGTAACACACTTTCGGGCGGCATGGGGTTAGGCACTAATATTATTCTCGGCGACCAGGCATCTATGACCGGTAATAACCTGGTAGGGCATGGCGTAATTGACGGAACTTACCCGGGCATGTCTGAAAATTTTATAACCGGTAACTCGCACATAGACAGTAACTACATAGAAGGCGATGTTCTGTTATGGAACCTGGGCCGCGGGGCAGATAACAGCAGCTGGAGTAATAACTACCTGAAGAATTTATCAACTGAAGTAAACCTGCAGGATGTATCGGGGCAGTTTAATGAATACGTTGTGCATGATTCCATTACAGGAGATTATTCCGGCATTTCTAACATAACATTGCTGGGGGCAGATAGTATCGCATATAATACTTTGTCGGGGCCTTCTACCAGCATCCGTAACCTGGTTATGCAGAACAGTAATGTAAACTACTGCAACCTTGCTATCCCGAACGCAGGGGTTATCTCTTCGCAGTTTTACAACTCAAATATTACCGGTGTTACTAACCAGGTGTATAATTCCACATTTTTTAATGTGTCGAAAAACTTTTTATCAGATTCCACTCCGTGGAGTAATGTAATGCTGATAAATGATAATGTGGGCATTGGCATTATCAGCAAACCCACTGCCACTTTGCAAATTGGCGATAGCTCAAACAACCAGAGTTTCAGGTATGTGGATGGTAACCAGGGATATGGCAAAGTGCTTACCAGCGATGCCGTGGGTAACGCTACCTGGCAGTCATCAACCGGTGGGGGAGGAGGCAACTGGGGCCTTTACGGCAACTCAGGCACTAATATGATTACGAATTATATCGGAACTACAGATTATAACGGCTTAACATTTAAAACCAACAACGTAACCTTTGGCTCAGTTGATGCCCAACAGCATTTTAATTTCATTACTACCATGGATAGTGCTGTTTACGGAGTGCAAACTACCAATGATATTGCCGGGGCCGGGGCAAATGGTTTTTTTGCAGGTAACGAAACGGCCCAGGCTGGTTTTTACGAATTTGACGGAACCCCCTTCGGCGCACCGGGGCCGTTTATATTAGCTGGTACACCGGGAGGTTCGCATTTGACTATACAGGATAGCCTGATACAGGTGCAATCTGCCGGTAACATTGCCTTAAACGGCCAGCAAAGTGTATCGTTGAATACCAACGGAAATTCAGTAATTGTAAATAGCCAGCAAATATCAGCGAATGCTCCATTTGTAACGGCATTTAATCCCACCATACTGCCCGATAGCATTGCCGATAGCAGCACTGTAAATTCCAACATCATTACCGGTGGTGCAACTTATGGCAACAACACACTTTCAGGAGGAATGATGGTGAGTGAGAATTATATATCGGATGGAGGAAGTTCATGCGTTGGCAATACTTTGGTGGGACATGGGTTGATAGATGGTTGGAAAAGTGGAATAGCGTCTAATTACTTACATGTCGCGTCACATTTGGATTCAAATTACCTAGAGGGTGCAGTTTTGATGCAAGACCTAGGCAAACATTCGCATTCTTCAAATTTCTCTCACAATTATCTTAAAAGCTTAACTACTCCAGCTCAGATATTTGGTATTTCAGGGGAATCTGTAGAAAATGTTACATGGGATTCCATTAGTGGAGGCAATGGGATATTTAATCTTACCCTTATGAGTTTTGATAGCGTGGCTTATAACGTGCTATCAGGTGCCAATACTAATATCAATAACCTGGTAATGCAAAACAGCGATTTAAATTATTGCCACTTTTTATCGCCGAATAACGGAATAGGTTTTTCGCAGTTTTTTAACTCGCGGATTATTAACGACACGGTAAGTATTTTGGATTGCCTTTTTCATAATATTACAAAAGACTTTGGCTCTGAAACGCAGCTATGGACCAATGTGGTTTTACTAAATGATTACGTGGGAATAGGTATTACCAGTAAACCAACAGCAAGCTTTCAGATAGGTGATTCGCTTCAACATCAAACATTCCGGTACGTGGATGGAAACGAAGGTCCGGGCAAGGTAATTACCAGCGACGCAAGTGGTAATGCCAGCTGGCGGGCTGTAAGTATTACCGGCCTGGCTGATTCAACAAGCTATTTTACTCCCGGTGCAACCGTAGCCATAGCGCCGGGGGATAGTATCATATTAAGTGATACAGTGGCAGTGGCGCCTTATAAATACAATATAATAGACTCTACCGGTGCGTTAAGCAACCTGACTATTTCGCTGCCGTCAAGTCCGGTTGAAGGGGAATGGGTAGAGGTGAAACTGGCTCAATCGGGCGTTCTGGTGCATTATCTGAACGGTACTGTGGCTAATAGTGCCCCCACATATATTCAGCCTTCCAATCTTTATATCAGGTTGGTTTTCCGGGCCTCGAAAAATACATGGTATTAACAGGTATTTTTTTACATGCTAAACATATATTATGAACGAGGAGCATAGCCCCGATGATGTGGTGGGTTTTATAACCGGCGATATGCTGGCAACCATTATGGTATGGATACATTTTGATGTGGCTGCTTTTGAAGTGAAACTGGCTATGACTATCATATTTGGTTTGCTGGGCGGAGCTGCAGGTATGGCCGGAAAGGACCTGTATAACTGGCTAAAAGAGAAATGGCTGTTATAATCTTTCGGCTTCGCCCGGGATGACATGCTGAATAATTTGGAAGGAAATTAGTACTAAATAATAATAATGCAATATGAGTTTTGTAACGGAGGTGATTAAACTGGTTTTTGGGCCAGAAGTGAACGAGGCCACTATTGTTGCTTCGTTTATACTGGTGTTTTTGGGCGCAGCTATCAATTTTTTAATTGAGCTAAGCCAGCGCGATAAGGCAAGCGGGCGTACGCCTGAGCAATTCAGTTTCAGGTTTATGCTACTGGATAACTGGCAACGCATATGCATTTCGTTCCTGTTTTGTATTGTGGCGGTTATAGCAGGCCCGGCTTTAATAAAAATGCTCGAAATGAACTGGCATATTCCGGAGGAATACTCGCGCTTTACCAACATTTTACTTGGATGGGGCAGCGATTATTTACCCATGCGCATAAAACAAAAGTTTTTTAAAGAAAATGTTTTAGAACAATAAGGGGTGAATATCAAATTGTCATTCGAAATACAAGTGGTTGGCGGGGATGCCAAACCATTGGGACTTCCGGTTTGGCGTCCCTGTCACTGCTGTTCGGAAGATTGAAATTTCATTAATGGCTAAAGCCAAGTCCAGTCCCCATCATCCCCGACTTAAAAGTCGGGGCAATATTTTCGCCCCGTTCTTCAGAACGGGGATAGTCCATTGAATGTATTGGCTTTAGCCATTAATTTTCTTCCGGACACCTATGGTACCCCCGCCAACCGGAATATCTGACGGATAGCGACAATTTTATATACACCCGCAATAAAACTACCAACATGCAATTATCCTCAAATTTTACATTGGAAGAATTGCTTCACAGCACTGAGGCAGATGCCAAAGGCTTTACTGAGCAATACAGCCCGGCGCAGGATGTGGTGGGCAACCTGAATACCCTGGCGCAACAGGTTTTACAACCCCTGCGCGATAAGCTTGGTAAACCGCTCAATATCTCATCAGGCTACCGGTGCACACGGGTTAACACAGCCATTGGCGGCGTACATAACAGCCAGCATCTGTTTGGACAGGCTGCTGATACCGAAGTGCCGGATATGACCATAGAGGACTGGTTTAAATGGGTGCTTGCCAGCGGTATTGAATTTGACCAGTTGATACAGGAATTTGACCACTGGGTACACATCAGCTATAACGCAGGGCACAACCGGCACCAGGTTTTCAGGGCAGTTATGAATGAGCAGGGACATGCTGTTTACATACCCCTGCATGTTAGTAACGGGTAACATTAATAATAGTAAAAGATAATAATGGCGGCAATTTTCGGAGACCCGGTTAGCAGCGTTGCAGATGCACTGAATGGCCTGTGGATGCTGATAAGCAAAGCAATACCCAGTGATGCACAGCGTATGGCGCGGCTGCAAATGCGGGCGCCCGGTATACATCAGCGCCTGGTAAACCGGATGCTGCGGGATGCAGAAAGATTTTTGAAAAACAACCCCGGCGCAACGTACGATGACTACGCGCAGGCGCAGGGTTGGGATACGGCAATGACCGCATTGCTGAAAGATTGTGTAACTAAAAAATCAACATAAAATGGCACTAAGCGAAACTACACTAAAACTTACGGACGATGCAACTACGCTTGTTTACAATGCGCTTGGATTGGTACCGGCTTCGGAATTTGAAGATGCAAAAACAGAGGTTATAACCAAATTAAATGCCCTGCAGGCTGGTGGTACGCCACCCACCCCCGAGGCTGTGGTTGTGGCTTTTGTTGATACCCTGGATGATGTTGCGCACGAAACTGACAGCACCAAATTTCAGAGTATTGCCGATATTATTGATAAGTTAGTAAACGAGGTTGCCGGTGGCACGTTCAATATCTTTAAAGGCCTGGTAGATGCTATCAAATTGAAGAAGGCGGCTAATACCACTGAAGCGTAATAGTTCAGTAAAAACAATTGCGTTCATTGCGAGTAACCATCCTTGGGGCAAGGGAAAAAATCGTGGTGACGTAGGAAAAGACCTTCCCAGCCGAGTCTCCCTTCCGAAGGTTGGGGACTCGGCATGAGGGCAGACCGCATAAACGCAGAGTCCCCCATTCCGCAAAGCCGGAAAGGGGAGACTCTGCGGAGAAGGTCTTTATTTTCAATTTGTTATAACGACGTCATTGTAAGGCTCTGCGAGGCAATCTTGTATTTAAGGTCTGCCTCGCATATGAATAAATGCAGGATTGCTTCATCGCAAAGCCTCCTCGCGATGACGAATTTTTTTCATGTGGGTTTGGTTCCCGGTTCCGAAAGGGGCCGGGTTTTTTATTTTATTACCTATAATTATATTCTATGGCAAGCAGTTATCTATGGACATTCTATTTTAAAGGCGCCGCTAAAATATTGAATGAGGGGGAAGAGGAGCCATTTGCAGCAGTGATAGCTACCACCTACGAAAAAGCAGTGAAAAAAATAATAAAGCTAAAGCTACCTTATGTTGCAAGCGAAGAGGAATTAAAATTTGGTAGCGTAAGTGAAGAGTATCCTGAAGATGATGAAAGTATTGTTGCAGATATAAAACCAGAGTAAAAACAACGGCACCCACGTTGCGTGATTAACGAAGTATTTTCAAAGTTTTTCGTGCATCATCTCCCCCAACTCCGGATAAACTGAAATGAAATTTTCATCTCTCAGCGCGTCTACTTCGTTAATGCTTTCGCGGAATTCATTGATTCTGGCACCCTGCTCGCTTGTCATGGCTTTTATTATGGCTTTTACATGGTCGCGGATATTGGTGGTGTCAGGTAAGGTGTTTAAATAGTTGTTTTCAAAGTCCTGAAACTGTTGCAGGGCTTTGGCTTTTAGGGCAGGTGTCAGGTTAATGATGTTAAACTGGTGGGGAGAGAAAAGTATATACAAATTCATGCGGTCGGGGCGAACCAGTTTGTTATCAACCATATATTGGTAAAACGCGGGTATATCCAGGATGTTAAAGATGCTTACCGTTACATTTACACCGAAAAGAACATTAGGGCATTGTTGCTGCACCCCGCGGATATTTTCTTCTATTTTCTCCCACTTCTGCCCTTTGCGCTGGTAATCGCCTTTTTGGAACATACCATCCAGGCTGGCCCATATTTCTACCTGTTTAAATTTTTTCCAAAGTTCAATAACGTTATATTTTTTATAGCGCAGGGTTGAAAAATTGGTGTTGTAGCTAAGCACTACATCTGTATTGCCGGTATCTATAAGATGTTGTAAGCTGGCATAGTGCTCATCCATAAATAATGGTTCGCCGCCTGCAAAGTGCAGCCGTTTTACATTTGCAAGCATCTTTTTATAACTCTCCCAAAACGCTTCATCATCGTTTGCCGGCTTCATCTCCCTGGTATGCCCATCGTATAACACTTTGCCCAGTTTTTGTTCCTCGTCGTACCATAGGGTGCTGTACTCACTGCTGCAAATGCGACACTTGTAATTGCATTTATTTGAAAACCGGATATCAATAAGCGGCACGTTAATGTCGGTTAAACTTCCATCGGCATTGGTATCTTTTACCCAGCTGAAATAGTGTTGGTAATACCGGTTATATAACACGCGCTCACTTACCCTGCCTAATTCCTGGTATTTATAGCAATTTGAACAAAGCGGGTTTTGCTTTCCCTGCAACATATCCAGCCGCAACTGCTTCATGTTTTCAGAGTTCCAGGCATCTTCCAGTCTTGGATTTTCTTTCAAGTCGCCTATCTCATTTCCATCATGCATAGAAGCCATACAACAAGGAGCAACTTTCCCATTGGTTTGCGCATGCAGTTGTATCCACGGCGCCATACAAAACACTTCCGACTGGTTAAGCAGCTTGTTGTTTCGGGCTAATATCCTTGAATAAATGATTCTGGCAGACTCCTTTATATTCATTTTGCGGTTGACTGATAAATAATTTCGTTCGGCAATTTACGCAGTTTGTAATTCACCGTTATCTTAAAAATACCGGTTTTTATTTAAAGGCCCTATGATAGTGTAAAAAGGCGAATTGATTTTTGCCAGCCCCGGAAAATATATCTCCCAAAAACGCTGATTAAAAGATAATTTAGTGCCGATGAGAAGATTAGCTCTATTTGTTGTAGTAGTAATAACCGGGCTGCTTGATTATTACGCAATTTCTATTCATAATTGCTCGTACCTAACGGCGTGTGGAATATTGGTTTTTCCCTTTTTACTTCTGGCCCTCTTTTCAAGTATATTGAAATCAGTTGGCTTTATAAAGGGAGAGATACCAGATGCGGTTAAAGCTGTGGTTGTTTCAGTTTTACTGGCTTTGGTGGTTTTTGAGGGCATATTACGTTTGCTGAAAATAAACCCTTCTTACCTTGAACAACTGGGCCGCAGCGAATATCAATCGCTTTATTTACCGGGAAAGGCGAACTCGTTCTGGAATGTATACGAGCCTAACGATACTACCCATGTAAACAGGGGCGACTTTTATTATTCGCGGCGGTTTAACAGCCTGGGTTTACCGGAGCGCGAGATTAACTTACAAGATACTTCTACCAAAAAGATATTATGCCTGGGTGATTCTTTTACTGAGGGCATAGGGGCCGGTGTGGATTCTACCTGGCCCCGTGAGCTTGAAAGGGCCTTGAATTTGTGCAGCAGGGATTCTTATACGGTTTATAATGCTGGCGTAGCCGGTTGCGACCCGATGTATAATTATCATTTTCTGCGCGGCAAACTTTGGGATGTAAACTGGAAAGCCGTTATTTTTTGTGTAAACGGCACTGATGTTTCGGAGGTAATGATACGCGGAGGTATGGAGCGTTTTAAACCGGACAGTAAAGTAGAGTATACCAGGCCACTGGTGTGGGAGCCTTTATATGGCTCGCTTACATCGTCCGGTATCTGGTGCTTGATGTTTTAAAGTATGACTGGATCCTGCATCCCACATCTGAGAGCCGGCAATTAAACACAGCCTCTGCCCAAAAAATACTTAATGTGCTGGTTAAAGCGCACGATGAATTAAGCAGCCGGGGCATTGAAATGCTGGTGCTTATCCACCCCATGAGTTATGATGCAACAGATGGGCATTATACCGGCTACATGGATACTTTACGCAACAAACTGGCTATACTAAAGCCCCTGGATATGCTACCCTATTTTTTAGATAGCGCCGGGCTTACAAAACAAAACTATACCAATTACTATTGGCCTAACGATGGCCATTTTAAAGCCCTGGGTTACCGGGTTATAGGGCGCAAAGTTTCGAACGAATTAATTGGAAGAATGAATATTAGTTGTAATAAAAAGGAGTAGGCTAAACAAACGCCTAATGACTTTTACTTACTAAACTGCGCGGGCACCATCACTGCAGTTCCGTCAACATATATTTTTACCGGTGCGCCTTTTACGTACAGGCGGCCCTGGAAAATATCAACTGCAGGCTGGGCCATTAAAACATCGCTGAGCGACATAGAGGCGTTGCCAAATCCGTTTTGGGTAAGCAAAATATCGTGCGGCTCAAAGGGGTTTATAACCGGGTTGGGCGTTTTTTCAAGCACAACCTGCGAAAGTGTATCGCTACAACTTACAAAAAAGTTTACTTCGGATGAATAGCTGTCGAACACTTTTACGCGGTTCATTACGAACGTGCGCTGGTTGTATTCAACCCGCATCTGGTAGCGGCCTTCGGGTATGTGCAGGCCATAGTAATAACCATACTCGTTGGCGGTAACAGTAATTTTATCGTAGTAGTTTTCGAAAATAACGGTGGCAAACGGAACCGGTTGGCGGGTATCAATGTCTATTACCTGCCCCAGCACATCTCCGCTCGATACTGCTTTTAATCTGCCCGGCAGCAAAAGCAACAGGATAAGAACCAACAGCAATAAATAACGGACTTTCATAAGACCATCTATTTAACTGTAAGTTAGTTAATTTAACCCGAATGGCAAAAACATATTGAAAGTTTTAGTTAAGCAAGGCGAGGATAAATGGGGCGTGCCCCTCGCAGGGCCTCGGGTCAGGCTTTCACTGCAAGTCCGCACTCGCAAAGCCTCGCTTGCGGGCTTTCCGTTCAATCCTTCACGCGAGCAGCCAACTGGAATGGGACGCAAATACAAATACAGTAGCCAGAGGCTACAAGCATACATAGAGCGGAGCTGGGAGCTACGCTCAAAGACAAGCTACGCTTGAAGGGGACTTATAACAAATTATCCTACCTGATAGGCCGCATCAGCTTTATAATAAACTGGTCTGCTTCTTTATCATCTTCCATAATGGTGTCAGGATGATATTTAAGAATACGCGTAATACCTGAGCCAATACCAGAGTAAGGAAGGATTTTTGTTGCAAATGAAACAATGGTTGGGTTTCGAACCACCGCTTTACCGTTGATTATGTTAGCTATGGTTAAATGATTAGGTAAGCATCCGGGGCTGATAATTTCAACACGGTCATCAAAAATAAACAGCCTGATTACTGCATTTTGGGAATAGTCCCTGTGGATTAAAGCGTTAACTACAGCTTCTTCCAGCGCCTGCTCACTTATTTCCAGCGTCCCCGGCTGATTAAAGGAGCCTGCGGTTTGTATATGCGACAGGTTGTTTTTAAGAAAAGCCATGGCGCTGCGGTATTGCTCCTCTAACGAGCCAATGCAATCATTTTTATCTCTAAAGCGGCTTTCTGAATTTTCGTTACCATAAAAGCTGAAGGCCCTTATTAAGAAAGTAGGCTTAAATCTTTGCGGATTTACCCCAAAAAGCATGAGGCCGGCAAGCGTTAAATGGCCATCGTCTGCAAGTCCCATATTTTCAAAGCCCTGAATAATACTTATTCCTTCCTGCGAAAATGGCTTACCCTTATTTTTATCGTAAAATGCATAAAACTTAGCCAGGTCAATAGTTTCGGCTTCGTTACCGGGTGTAATACTGGCTGTAGTAGGGCTTTCATCCAGGGTTATCTGCTTGCTTGTTTGAAACATGCGTAATAACTCCTGCGGAGAAGATTTCCGTTTATCGCCGCCGCTTTTTACATAATAATCGCCCGAGCTTGTGCTATAAGGTTTAGCAGTTCCTTCTGGCACATATATTACTATTATCAGCTTGCCATCTATCTCAATGGTTTTGCTTTTTAGGTAAACCGGCGGGCGAAGTAGTTCATTGCCGGCTGCCGATATATAGCCATTGTATAAGTTCAGTAACTTATGGTCAACCCCAACAATGCCATCATTCTTATCTACCCCCACATAAATGAAACCACCATCGCTATTGGCAAAAGCGCATACTTCAGCGGCCAGATGTTTTGCATCATTCAGCTTCTCTTTAAACTGGCGGGTTGAATCTTCGCCTAAGTAAATTTCCTTTTTAAAATCCAGGTCCTCCCAATTCATACTACAAGTATAAAGTAAAATTTTGGCTTAGCTACATGCCATAAGCCTTGGAAAAATTGTTCTTTATATTTCAGGTATTTGATTCGCATAGAGGCTCACCTCCCCCTACGCCCCCTCTGGAGCAGGGCTGTTTCATTCTCTNNAAGAATGAAACAGCCCTGCCCTCTGGAGGGGGACATTCTTCGTTTTTCTTCGCTGTGCTTGAAAAACGAAGAACAAAATAGTATTCATAAAATATGGACATTTAACCACATAAGTTCAGAATATAGTTACAGCATGTCCTGTCAGTTTTTTACGCATAATTTTCTAAGCGCAGCGNNGGGGGCGTAGGGGGAGGTGAGCCTCTACGCGAATCAAATGCAGGTAACATAAACACCCAGTCTTTTTAGCTATACGCCGGGAATTTTGAACAGCAGGTGCTGCGCTAATTCAGTAATTGACTGAATAATTTTATGCCCCGCCTCGTAACCTTCGGGTATAGTTTTTAAAAACTCCAGGCTAAATTTAATAGGCTCAATAACCTGTTTTATCCGGCGTCCCCAGCCCTTGCCCTGTGCTTCTTCCGTGCTTTTTACTTTGCCCATTTCATCGGCAAACCTGATAGCGGTTTGTAGTGCATCGCTCAGGGCTTTGTTGTTTTCTTTAATTTCTTCCAGCAGATAATTGGCATCATCTTTTATATCTAAAGCCAGCCGGTGTACCAGTTGTATATTGATTTCAACGCTTACTTGTGTGTTAACCTGAGTTGTAACCGTGGGGCTAATGTTGTTGAGTATATTAATTACATACGGCGGTGGCTCATTGGGCCTTCTTTCACGTTCATCCAATAAAATCCTTCCCTCTTTAACTTTTGCCAGGGTATACGCCTTGCTTTCGAACATGCCCATTAAGTAACCCACATTAAAATCGCGTTGCAGTTTGGGGTGGAAGTAAACCGATTTTCTTGCGCGTATGTGGCTGATAAGGTCTTCATATTGAACCAGCGCCTCAGAAGGGCTCCCCTGTAATTGAACCTGCTCGCTGTAGTTAAGGTTGGCGTAATGGCCGCATATACTGTGTAACACCTCCCTTATATACTCCCAGAGGCCAATAACATGGGCGCCTTTAACACGGACATAAATGCGCTTGGCTTCTTTATCTAACTGCACCATGGCCAATGTATCCTTATCCTTATTTTGTATTACGATGCCTTGGTACCAATAATTTTTATCAAAAGCCTTTTCGATATTCCTTACTATAAACTGGTGAATTACGGCTACCGGTAAGTAATCGGTAAATTGAAATACATAGGTGCGTACGCCTTCACCAATAAAATCCTTGTATTCAATTTTAGGCTCTTTGCTAAACAGGGAAGGAATCAGAATGTCCTTATCGTTAGCCGTGTAGCACAATTCAAACTTTTTCATCAGGGCTAGTATGTAGCCGTGGTGACTTTCGTTATAAACGTAATCGCTCTTATTTACCGGGTATAACAACTCTTTAAAATCGGAGATATGTATCTGCCCTTTTAGTGCCTGCGTTTTTACCCCTGTTACAATGCGGTAAACCCCTTGCGTTATCCAGGCAGGGTTAAGCACGTGCATGTGTTCCAAATAAGTATTGTTATCGCCAAACCAGGTTACAGTGCCAATAAAAGAAAAGTATTGCAACAACAATTTTTGGGAGTCCTCGTCAACTACTCCATTTTTTTTACAGATTTCGATGTAAGAATCGTATACTACGTAATGGCTTTCATTACTGGTGCTGGCTTCCAGTTCCTTTTTTATTGCGAACCAATTGCCGGGGAACTGGTCGTTAACGGTGCTTAACAGCGGTGCCTGCTCTTCCAGTACTTTCTGAAATTCAGGAATACCCGCGCCGGTAAGGCAGCTTAGATTAAAGAAGCCCACAATGTTGGGGTATTTCTCTTTTAAAAATTTACGGTCAACATTTTCCACCGGGTTTTGGTCGGTTTTATTAAACACAACCAGTACCGGGGCTTTATCGCCCAGCGTTTCAATTTGCTGTAGCCAGTATTCGGGCTCTTCTTCCTTTCGGTTATCTAATACTAAAATGTAAAGGCAGCCCGAGGTGAAAAAGAATTTATGTATGGCATGTTGTATTTCCTGCCCGCCAAAATCCCACAGGTTAAACTGCAGGTCGCGGTTATCTTTTTGTAAATGCCATTGCTCAATTTTAATGCCGTTTGTTTGCTTCTCATTGTTATCGAACTGGTTGTAGATAATCCGGTTCATCAGGCTGGTTTTGCCTGCGGAGCCATCGCCTACAAAAATTATGCGGCCCTCGTTTAAGGGGCGTGCGCCGTGTTTTTCTTTGTTATCGAAGTAGGCGTGAACGGCGGGCATGCCGAGGTCGATCACTGACCAGGGTGGTGAGGTAAGAGGATTTTTTTCTAAGGTTATTGAGTTTTTTGATTTCGTTTGTGCTGCTCTTAATATTACCTTACCACTAAGGACTTTTACAGGAATATCAGAAATGTTATTTTCATTGACTGCAATTGTTGAAAGATTTGGTAAAAAACTTAAAGCAGAGATATCGTTGATGAAATTATTTCTAAGGTCGACTTCTTCCAGATGGCGAAGCTCTCTAATTGGCTCTATATCCTTAATGTAATTGTCCCAGAGCAATAAATTTACAAGATTATTAACATATTTAATTGCGGCTATTTCATATAAGTCATTGCCACCTACGTTAAGTACCCTAAGTTTTGTCAAAGAGTTTAAAAAATCAAGTGTTTTTACATTTGATGAAACCAACAAAAGGTATTCAAGATTATTTGAATTGCTTAAATAATCTAANNGCTTAGTGCCTTTAAAAGTTTCAAGTGCCTGATTTCTTGAAGATTAGTGACGATCGAATTTTCTATCGAAAGCTGGGCCAACTTATCGAATTGGTCGAGGTCTTTAAAATCAATTTCTTGAAGTGAAAGTTTTAATGAAATTATTTCTCCCAATGAGTCTCTCGAAAACATAGATTCTTCGACGAAGTCGTCAAATTCATCGAGGGATATAAACTTCTCCTCATACAGAGTAATATCTAATCTCTCTTCCAACTCCAAAATCTGCTGTGGCTTTGGCCCAAAAACAGGTTTTGAAGGTTGAATTAAATCATCCCCATTAATATCAATATCTAAATCCTCATCCATCTTTCAATATTTAAAAGCCGGGTTAAACGGGTCGGCTTCGGTTGTTTCAAAGAAACTGAAAAATACGGTAATTGCTGAGGTTGGGCAAGATTAATGTTGTTACCTGGTAAGCAGCGGTTAAAGGGTTTGCGCCCGCAGGGACACCAGCCTGAGGCAGGGACGCATTAATGGACATAAATAAAAGCACAATCCAGCTTGAGGAGAAAACGCCTTTAAGGCGCGTTAAAATTGGAAACGGATGGTAGTCACTGTCACCGTCTGAAATGATTTAAATACCTGATAATCAATTATATAATTCAAAAAAATGACACCGTTCTGATACGGTTTCAGGGGCTGTTTTGTGGCTTGTTTTTGTTCTATGTGGAACTGGTGGGGTGCGGCGGTTACCGGTAATGCAGAGACGCAAAATTTTGCGTCTNNGCGTAAATCCTTTTTATTGCTTCCATGTTTTTCTGTCCGGCTTAAAAAGATTGCAGCGGATAGCCTGACCCGCTGCCTCAGCGGGGAACGCCCCCTAAGTGCATTCTTTGGGTGTTATCCTTACTTCTGTTTTACAGGCACCGCATTTGTTTCAAGCTCGCTGCTTTTAATATCATAGCTCCATAAGCGTTTGCCAACGTTGCTGTATAATTCCAGTTTGCAAACGCGGTTGCCTGCGGGGCCGCTAAGGGCTATTTTGCCAAAATTGCGTTTGTAGAAAAGGCTGCCGGGCACATTGTAGGTATTGTGGTAACCCTTTACATGCCGGTAGTTAATTACCACACTGGTAAGCGGCGACGAAGTAAAATCGTAAAGCGTGTAGCCTTTCCAGTTGCGTTTGCTTAGTTCGGCATAATGGCGGTCGCCGGTTAGCAGTATTACGCCTTTAATGTTGTTGGCTGCAATAAAATCAAACAGGTCGTTGCGCTCTTTTGGGTATTTGGCGTAACTCTCGCCCCAGTAAGAATCATCCAGCACCTGCGAGCCTACAATTAAAAATTTAAAGGTAGCCTTGCTGTTAAGCAGGGCATCTTTAAGCCAGTCTATTTGTGCCTTGCCAAAAAAATCGCCGGCGGTATCGCCCGGGCTATCGCGGTAAAAGCGGTCGTCGGTCATAAAAAATTCGGCATCCTGATATTTAAAGGTAAAGTAGTTACCCTTAAACGGCTGCTTAACCGGGTAAGGGTTAGGCCAAAAGCCCTTAAATATTACCAGCGATGAATCTTTAAACGGAAACTTTTTATCAGAATCATTCCAGCCGTAATCGTGGTCGTCCCAGGTGGCGTAATTCGGTGTGCTGGCTAAAAACTCGCGCAGCTCAATAAAACCGGTCCGCACGTTCAGGTTGCGCATAAACATGCGGTCGTAACTGGTGTATTGTTTGCCCAGGTAATAAATATTATCGCCCAGCCATACCATAAACCGGCTGTGCTGTTTCTTCATTACATTAAAAATATTTACTGCAGCGCCGGGCAGCATAAAGCGCGAAAAATCGGTATTCATCAGTGCGCACGAGCCGAACAGGAAATCAAAATCCTCCAGCGCAGTATCGGCGGGTGTTGTAAAAACACATTTGGGGTGTATGGTAAGCGGGTTGGTAAATACGGGTTTGTATACGCGGCCCGGCTTCAGGTCTTTAAACTCCATGGTAAGCGCCGAAAGGCCCTTGCTGTTATTAATTTTCCGATAGCCCGAAGGGAAATACATGGTTTTATCAGCGGTATCCATAATGGTCATCATGGTTTGCCCGTTGCCTTTGTAGCATATCCAGATATTGGCTGTGGTTGAAGTTACTGCACCCAGCACCGGCCCGGTTATTAATCTTGGTTTTTCAGGGTTTTGCCCTTGTGCACAAAAAGCAGTTATAAGCAGGCAGGCAAAAAGGAGGTGTTTCATAACAGGCCGGAGTTTTTTTAATGAGCGGCAAATTTATGAATAAGCAGCGCTCAACCAATTACAGGCCGGTTTAATAATAAGTATACTTAACAGTTGATGTATCTCTTGCAATGTTCAGATTAATGCCGTAGCTGATGCGGGTGTACGACAAATTTCCCTCTTGATGCTTTTGCATTGCTGTATTTTGCATTTTCCCTCTCTTTTTTTCAAAGAGAGGGATGNNGAAATTTGTCGTACACCCCAAAAGATTAGTGCAGGTTCCAATAAAATTAAATCAGTTATCTTCACCTGTTATCCATATAAGCCTGATCCCGGAGTTTTGAATTTTAGTGTCAGGCTTACTTTGATAATTATCGCGGTGGCGATTTCCATCAGTATTTAATATTTTATAGTTTGCTGATGAGAAGGCTTCTTTTCCCCCTGTTATTCATTTTATCGTTTCATATAGCATTTGGCCAGGTGCCGCAGGCTGTCAACTACCAGGCTATTGCGCGTGATGCTTCAGGCAATCCTTTGCAAAACAGGAATATCTCAGTGCGTTTTACCATCGAAAACGGCGTTAATCCCGGAATCCCTGTTTATCAGGAAACCCAAATTACGCAAACCAACCAGTTTGGTTTGTTTGCGGTAAGAATAGGCGAAGGCACAGTGGTGTCGGGCAATTTTGCAGGTATATCATGGCCAATTGGTAATAAATATCTGTTGGTTGAGTTTGACCCAAACGGCGGCAGCAACTATCTGAGCATGGGCGAAACGCAATTGATAAGCGTTCCCTATGCGCTTTATGCTGAAACATCGGGCGGCACTTCAGCCCCGGGACCTACGGGTGCAACGGGTATTAACGGATTGAATGGCGCAACCGGTAATAACGGAACCAACGGAATAACCGGAGCTACAGGTATCACAGGCAGTAACGGAACAAATGGTATTACAGGGGTTACAGGTGCACCAGGAATTAACGGAACAAACGGCGCTACAGGTGCAACTGGTTCAACCGGTAATAATGGATTGGATGGCGCAACGGGAGCCACAGGAAATNNTATTCAAGGCACACCGGGCAATACCGGAGCCACAGGTGCTGTTGGAACTACAGGAAATGTAGGCGTAACCGGTGCTATTGGCTCAACAGGCATTCAAGGCACACCGGGTAATAACGGAGCCACAGGCGCTGTTGGAGTTACAGGAAATATTGGTATAACCGGCGCTATCGGTTCAACCGGTATTCAAGGCACACCGGGCAATAACGGAGCAACAGGCGCTGTTGGAGCCACAGGAAATATTGGTATAACCGGCGCTATCGGTTCAACCGGTATTCAAGGCATACCGGGCAATAACGGAGCCACAGGTGCTGTCGGAACTACAGGAAATGTGGGTGCAACCGGTGCTATTGGCTCAACAGGCATTCAAGGCACACCGGGCAATAACGGTGCCACAGGTGCTGTCGGCGCTACAGGAAATGTGGGTGTAACCGGCGCTATTGGTTCAACGGGTATTCAAGGCACACCGGGCAATAACGGAGCCACAGGTGCTGTTGGAGTTACAGGAAATGTGGGTGTAACCGGTGCCGTTGGTTCAACGGGTGTTCAAGGCATTCCGGGCAACAACGGTACCACAGGCGCTGTTGGGGTCACAGGAAATATAGGCGTAACCGGCGCCATTGGTTCAACCGGTATTCAAGGCATACCGGGCAATGACGGTGCCACAGGTGCTGTCGGAGCCACAGGAAATATTGGTGTAACCGGCACCATAGGTTCAACCGGTATTCAAGGCTTTCCGGGCAATAACGGGGCAACCGGCGCTGTTGGAGTTACAGGAAAT